>JAICJJ010000197.1 GCA_025928535.1 Thermomicrobiales bacterium | reverse complement strand
TCCGTCGTTGCCGCCGCGCCGTCCCGGCTCGCGCCAACTCTATCCGCGCCCGCCGATCGCGCCCGGCGCGAAAGCGAAAGGCATGCAGAGCCTGCGCGCCCCCGAATATGTCGTCATCGGCCAGATCGTCGCCGACATCCAACACGACGGCACGGCCGTCCTCGGTGGCACCGCGCTCTACTCGGCGCTGACGGCGGCGCGGCTCGGCTGGCGCGTCGGCGTCCTGACGCGCGGCCGCTACGGCGAAGTGGTCGATGGCATCGCCGTCCCGTCGCTCGCCCCCTACGCCGGCGAAATCACGATCGTGACGCAAGACGCCGAGACGCCGACCTTTTTCGTCAACGAATATCACGGCGGCCGGCGCACCCAGATGATCCGGCGCTGGGCGGGCGAAATCGATCTGCGCGGCTTGCCGCCGCACTGGCTGAACGCCAAGGTGATCCACCTCGGCCCGGTTTGCCAGGAAATCGACGAACGGCAACTCGGCGGCCTCAATCCGCAATTTCTCGGCTGCACGCCGCAAGGCTGGATGCGGCGCTGGCCGGAGCATGGCGGCCGGGTCCGGCTCGAACCGCTGCGGATGCCGCCCGATCTCCTGACGCGCCTCGACGCCGTCGTCGTCAGCGACGAAGAAATTCACCTGGCGCGCGATGTCGTCGAGTGGGTCGGCGCGCGTCGACTCGGCGTCATCACGCTCGGCGAAAACGGCTGCCGCGTCATCTACGGCGGCCAGCACGCCGAATTGCCCGGCTTCCCGGTCAAGACGGTCGATCTGACCGGCGCCGGCGATGTCTTCGCCGCCGCCTTTTTCGTCCGGGCGTCGCAAGCCAACGTCTCCGCGCTCGACGCCGCCCGCTTCGCCAACGTCGTCGCCGCCCTCAGCCTGACCGGCGTCGGCCCGACCTGCGTGCCGACCTTGGCCGAGGTCGAAACCTCGCTGGAAGCCGCCGCCCGCCGCCCCGTCCGCCGCTGACAAGTGTTTGCCGAGCGAGGGTTCGGGCAGGATTACTGAACGGCGGCGAGGGCAGCGCAAATCATGGCGAATTCGACGGCCTCCTCGAAGGGCAGGTTCGTGCCGGTTCCCAACTGACGTGATGTTCAGTAGCCGGACCGACGATCGAACTGGTCCGCGTGTGGGCCGTGATCCATTGAGGACGAGGCTAAGGCCGAGCGCGTCGGCGAGGTCAGTTCGCCGGGCGAGTTCCTGCTGGGACAATCGAAACCCGAGACATCGATCGCTGATCCGTTGTCCGAGCCTGTTCACCGCGCCATCCGTCTGCAATCGCCGGTCAACATCGATGGCGCGTCATCGTCCCGACGCGTCAACCTGGCGATCAAGATGAGAGCGTCCAATGGTGGGGATATAAGCGCCTAATTTGACAGACGAGACGCGACCACTACGATGGGCCGCACTCGTTCGTCGGAACAAGTTGTGTGCCCTCGGCAATCTCGACATCCAGTCCGCGCTACTCGCAGTTGTCGGGATTGATCGATCGGACTGCCGTACTGCCGGTTCGTGTTTCGACAACCTCGCATGGCAGGCGGAGCGCCTCAAGCGACGCGATCGGATTGGAGCGCCAGCATGGATGCTGCCCCGCGATCCACCGTTCCATTCGTCGCCGTGCTCGCCCTCGTGGCGACGACGGCGCTCTGGGGCACGTCGTTTGTCGCCACCAAAGCGGTGCTTCCGGCCGTGCCGCCAATCACCCTGGCCACGCTGCGCTTCGCCGTGGCGCTGGCGTTGCTTCTCCCGGTGACGCGCAGTCTGGGTCAGACCCCAAACTTCGGACGGGGAGCCGCGTTGTTGGGGCTGACGGGAATGACGATCTTCTTCGTCTGCCAGAACCTCGGCCTCCGCTTCGCGAGCGCCGCGAGCGCCGCCTTGATCATGAATGGCGGCATTCCGGCGCTGACGGTGCTGTTGGCGACACTCGTGTTGCGGGAACGCTTGGCCGACCGTCGGCTCGCCGGGACGGTGTTGGCCTTCGTCGGTGTAGGACTGCTCGTGCTCGTCCCGGTCGGCGAACTCGATCTGACGGTGCGCAGTCACGACGTACTCCTCGGCAACGCTCTCCTGCTGGCCGCCGCCGCGTCTGCGGCGACCTACACCTTGATCGGTCGTCGCATCTTCGATGCGCGAGCCACCATCGGCCTGACTGCGGGCAGCATGGTTTATGGCGTCCTCTTCTTGCTGCCAGCCGCGGCCACCGAACTCGCTGCCTCCGGCATGACTTGGCCCAGCGGGCGCGACGTCGCGCTCATCCTCTACCTGGGGCTCGGATGCTCGGCGCTGCCGTTCGTCCTCTGGGGCTACGCCGTGGCGCGGCTCGCTGCCGGCCAGGTCGCCGTCATCGGCAATCTGGAACTGTTGTTTGGCGTCGGCTTCGCCGCGCTGCTGCTCGGCGAGCCGCTCTCGCGGCTGCAACTCGGCGGCGGCGGCTTGATCGTGCTCGGAGCGTCGCTGGTCGCGGTGGCATGACACGACGACGCAGTGATCGTCGGGAACGTGGGAGAGTCTGATGCGACCCATCGTTTTTGCCCTGCTCGTGATCGCCGCGCTCGGCGCCTTGTCCGCAGGATCGCGAATCGACCGTGCGGACGGCATGGCGGCGCCGACGACCGCCCATCCCGTGGGAACGTCGTGCGCCACGCCCTTGCCGTCGTCCACCCCGATGACCATGGGGATGGACATGGATATGGATATGGGAACGCTGGCGGCTGGCGGCGCGGCGACGATGGCGCCGATGAGCGGCATGGCCGGCATGGCCAATATGGCGATGAGCACATCGATGCCTGCCGTGACGATGGGCGCCGATTCGACGATGCCCTCCGACGCGCCCCCGGTCTCGCCGGACTGCGCGCGGGCGGTGGGGGTGAGCGAAGGAGACTTCTACGTCCGGGCCGCCCAGACCGAATTTCGGGTCGGCCAGCCCTATGTCTTCGTCGTCTCGAACGTTGGCAAGGTCCAGCACATGTTCGTGATTGAGCCGAATGGCGCGGTCCATCAACCGCTGATGCGCGGGAACGTCATGGCGATGGTGCACGGCATCGAGCCGGGTCACACGATCACCCTCGCCTGGACCTTCGCCGCGCCAGGCGCCTACCAGTTGGCCTGCCATGAGCCCGGCCACTACGAGGCCGGCATGGTCGAGGCCGTCCGGGTCACGCCGTAACGATGTGCGCCAACGCACACGCCTGATTGGGCTCGATACCTTTGCGCCTGTCCCGGTCCGTTGCCTCGAACTGGAGCCGCCGTCATGGTCACCGATCGACCGCGTCCGTTGTTGGCGTTGGCTAAAACTACGAACCCGCTACTTGCGTCGTGGGATGAGTGGTCGCCGCACGAGTATTTGGCCGACTACTACCGCGTCGTGGAGCCGGACGAGGTGGAAACGATCCGCTTCATCGTCGAGGCCGCCAAGCGGTTGCCGGCGAACGAGCCGATCCTCATCTTCGGGTCCGGTCCCACGCTGCACCACGTCTTTCCGATCGCGCCATACGCTTCCGAACTCCACGTCGCCGACTATCTGCCGGCCAACCTCGACGAGATCAGCGCGTGGCTCAATCGGCGTCCGCCGTTCCACGATTGGCGGCCGTTCGTCCGCTACGCCTTGATCTGCGAGGGAATGGCGCGTCCGAGTGAGGCGGCGATCGCCACGCGTGAGGAACTGACGCGCCGCAAGATTGCCGAACTCCTACAGGCCGACGCCGGTCGCCGCGACCCTCTCGGTCTCGCGCGCCGCGCGTTCTACCCGACCGTCATCAGTTGCTACTGCGCCGATTTGGCGACGAATAACAAAGTGATTTGGCGGCGGTACATGGCCAACATTAGTTCGCTGCTGGAACCCGGCGGCACATTCATCACCGCCGCCTTGCGGCGAGCCACGTTCTACAAGGTCGGGGCCAGGTATTTCCCGAGCGCCGACGTCGATGAACAAGATCTGCGCGGATTCCTCGATCAGGAGTTGGGCCGCGACGTGCTTGTGGAGACGCGATCACTGCCCGAACACGCGGCGCTGGGATACACGGGGATCGTCCTCGGCCACGGGGTCAAGCGACGGTGAAGGAGCGATGCATGCCGAATCAGGCGCGCCTCACGTTGCTCATTCTCGCCTTCACGCTCGTGTCGGGCATCGGCGATGCCCAAGGCTTCGTCGGCGCCTCGCTGATGTGGAGCGGCCCGTCGGTGGTGTGGCGGGAGTTGATCCGGTCCGCCGCCGGATTCGCGCTCGGCGCTATCGGCTACTGGTTCGCCGTGCGCTCTATGCGCGAGGTCGGCGTCGTCGCGACGGAAATCCAGACGCTGCTGTGGTTTGGCGTGACCATCGTGGGCGTCGCTCTGCTCGGGCGGAGTGTTGGCCGGTGGTCTCCCGTCGATCAGGCCGTTGCTGTCGGCGTTCTCGCCGGCATAGGGTGGCTTCTGTTTCGTGATGCTGGCTGACGGAGTTCCGCACTGCCGAAGCTTGATTTGTGGGAACGTTCCTCACCCATGTTCTCCGGAACGGTATGAGGCAATGCGAGACAATTGAATCCATGAGCGGGGATCATTGCATAGTGGTGCTACGATAGCCGCCGGCTCCGCCTTGGCGAGCCGGAGAATCGGAAGGTGCCGGAGTATCCGCCCATGTGCTACAGCGACGACGCCCGTCCCCCCTTGCCGCCCGTGTCCGGCGGCGCCGCCAGCGATGGCGACCTGACCCTGCAGGCCGCCGATGGGACCGCCATCATGGCCTACGCCGCCCGCGCCGCCAAACCGACCGGCATCGGCGTCGCCATCTTGCCGGACGTGCGCGGGCTGCACGATTTCTACCGGGAATTGGCGGTTCGCTTCGCCGAAGCGGGCTACGATGCGGTCGCGGTCGACTATTTCGGCCGCACCGCCGGCGCCGGCTCCCGTGACGAAGGCTTCGAATACCGGCCGCACGTCGAGCAGACCACGCCGGCCGGCGTCGATGCCGACGCCGCCGCGGCGATCGCCTACCTTCGCTCGGCCGACGGCGGCGCGGTTCGCCACGTCTTCACCGTCGGCTTTTGCTTCGGCGGCTCCAATTCGTGGCGGCAATCGGCGAGCCAGCCCGGTCTGGCCGGGGCAATCGGCTTCTACGGCCGGCCGGAGCGGGTTCGCGACGTCATTGCGGAGATGAAGGCGCCGCTGCTCGTCCTCGTCGCCGGCGCCGATTTCACGCCGCTGGCCGATTTCGAGCAATTCGACCACGAACTCGACGCGGCGGGCGTGCCGCACACGATGGTGGTCTACGAAGGTGCGCCCCATTCCTTTTTCGACCGCACCTTCGCCGAGCATCGCGCCGCCTGCGACGACGCCTGGCGCCAGATGATGATGTTCATGCAGGTCGCCGCCGAACGCTGACCGCGTCCCTGACGCCGGTCGGGGATTCCGCTGCTGGCGCGTGGTCGGAGGGATGCGACGCGGCCGCCGCGCCCAAGGCTGCCAAATTCCCCCGCTCCCAAAAAGTTGGCAGCCTTGGCAGCCTTGGGCATTCTCGGCGGCCTTCGCCTATCGTCGCCGCCTCCTCCGTCATGCGGAGCGAAGTCGAAGCATCTCGTGCGCCGCCCCATCGTCATGCTGAGCGAAGTCGAAGCATCTCGTTCGCGCTCCCCGGACGCCGAGATCCTTCGACTCCGCTGCTGTGAAAAACTCGGTTTTTCATGCCGTGATGGTGCCGCCCCGCGGCATGACGACTCAGGATGACCCGGAGGCGACGCGCGGCGTCCCTCGCAAAACGTTGACACACCCCCGCCGTGCGCCCCGTTCTGGCCAAACCGGTCGGGAATCGTCTATCGTCTGCGTCTGATCGAGTCCAGCGGCAAGCGACGGTCGGGAAGGCGATGTTTTGCCCTTATTGCGGCGCGGCGGAGCAGGCCGGCCGGTTTTGCGCGATCTGCGGCCGCGCCTTGCCGCCGCTCCTCGTCGCCCCGCTGGCGACGCCCGCGCGGCAAGGCTGGCTGCGCCAGATTCAGCGCATTTTCCTCGTCGGCG
>JAICJJ010000604.1 GCA_025928535.1 Thermomicrobiales bacterium | reverse complement strand
ATACCCTTCGCCCCAGAAGACGGACGGACGAGCGGCTTGGCCCGGCGGCCCGTAGTAGAACACCTCCCCGGGCGCGCGGTCTTCGCGCCGCGTCCGGCCGAGCCGCATGTCGAGCACCCCCGCCGGCGTCAGCACATGGTCGCGGACATATTCGGCGTAGGGCTGTCCCGAGACGCGCTCGATGACGCGGCCGAGGACGTTGAAGCCGAAATTCGAGTAGACCGATTTGGAGCCGGGATCGAAATCGAGCGGCACGCCGAGCATGTAGCGGACGATCGTCGTCGCCTCCGCCGGGTCGGCCAGCCCGACGGTCGCCGCCGCCATCCGACTCCAGGGGAGATATTGCGGGTCGTAACTCGAGTTCGAATCCCAGCCGCCCGCGTGCACCAGCAATTCTTCGACGGTGATCTGGTCGAGGCGCGGATCGCGCGTCGCATGAGCCGCCGGTTCCAGCGCGAGCAGCGGGAAGGCCCGATCGGCGAGCGCGAGTTTGCCGGCATCGACCAACGTCAGGATCGCCACGGTCGTGATCGTTTTCGTGACGCTGGCGATCCGGAAGAGCGCGTCGGGCTGCACCGGGGTCTGCCGGTCGACATCGGCCAGACCGTAGCCGCGGTTGACGACCAGCCGGCCGCCCCAGGCGATGGCCAGTTGGCCGCCCGGCAGATTCCATTTCGTCATGGCCGCGGTCATGACCGGGTCGAAACCTTCCAGTCCGGGCAGCGCCTGCCCGGTGACCGGAACCGGCGCGCCCGTCGGCGTGGCGGCTGGCGGCGTCGCCTCCTGTGCGGCGGTGGGACTGGAGCCGCGCGGCACGGCCCGGAGCACGGGGGCCAGCGCGGCGGAGGCGAGCAGGGCGCGGCGCGTGGTCATGGGGAAACTCCGATCGGTCGGACGGGCACAGGGCCAGACAAACGGCCGGCGCGATCATCCGGGGCGGCCACCGCCGTGTCAATTCGGCGTCCGAGCGTCGATGCGGGCGCTGGGGTCAGTCGGGAATGAGATACCAGTTGCCGGTGATCTGGACCCGATCGTCCCAGTTCGTGGCGAAGACGCCGCCGATCTGACCGCGCCACTCCATCAGCGGAAATTCGCCGACACCGGTGGCGAAGATTGGGCGGCGCGACGGCGAGTCGGGCGACAGGAACAATTCGATGGCGCGGCCACTGGTTTGGCCGACGACCGCGTACGACGAGGTCGCATCGTCGCCGACGATCTTGCCCTCGTCGATCACGCCCGACGACGCGATCGTGAGCGTGATGGCGGACGCGAAGTAAAGGTCGCTCGCCGAACGGTAGAAGCGGATCGTGCCGGAACCGGTGATGGGGTCCATCGTGATTCCTCCAATGACCGACGCATGAGCCAGCGGTCGAGGGCGTCGAGGAACCGATGTCGGTGTACGGGTTGGCCAAGGCGATGGTCTGCTGATCAGCCTACGCGGGTGGCGACCCTGCGTCAATCATGAGGGGCTTCGAACTTCGGCTTTTGGCGTCGTGGGCGCACCGCAGATCCAGAGCCGGCTCGAGATGCTGATCCAACTGGACGGGCGCGACGAAATCCGCCGATGTCGTCGGCGACAGCGGGCCAAATCTCCGGTCCTTCGTGCCCACTGGGGAGAGCGGTTCCATCGCCCTCACGGGTCAGCCGAAGGACCACGGCCCTCGCCATCGGCCGATCTGGTCAATGGCAGGCGGACGCCACTGCCGGCCAGCGTGGCGTTCATGAAATCGTCATGCCGATTCACTGGTCTGCTGATTGACAACAATCACGGCTCCCGCCACACTCGCGGCGTTTGACCAACCTGGATCGACCGACGACGGCATCTT
>JAICJJ010000506.1 GCA_025928535.1 Thermomicrobiales bacterium | reverse complement strand
CAAGATCGAGCAGATCCCGCGCGACCTGCAACGTCGGCGTCACCGGAATCCCCGCTTGCGCGAGACGCTCGCCAACCGCCGGATCGTAGTTCGGGACCATGTCCGGACCGTAGAACGATGCGTGCTCGATCCAATCCGCGCCCGCGGCGACGGCGCGGTCGATGGAGGCGGTGGCGATGCAGTGCATCGAAACCTTGCGTCCGAGATCGTGCGCCGTTTCGACGATCGTGCGCAATTCGCCGGTCGAAAAACTTGGGCGCTGGGCCAAACTGCCAGGCGTGCCGCCGCCTGCCGCCATGACTTTCACGAAGTCGGCGCCCAGGCTGACCACCCGTCGGACCATCCGTCGGAGTGCATCGTCGCCGTCCGCTTCGCCGCCGAACTGACGGGTATGTCCACCGGTGATGGTGATGGGACAGCCGCACGCGAGTACGCCCGCGCCGCCGATCAGTCCTGCGCGTTGCGCGCGAACGAGATCGAGCACGGTCGTTCCTCTGGAGCCGCAATCGCGCACCGTCGTGACGCCAGCGCGGAGGCTGCCTTCAGCGTTGGCGGCCGCCCGCAACGCGAGCGACGCGTCCGATTGCGTGTCGATCCACGGAACGAACTCGGTATTGTCGCCAGGCAAAACCAGATGGACGTGGTTGTTGATGAGGCCGGGCAACAACGTGGCGCCGCCGAATTCAATGATTTCGACGTCGCCCCCGGCGGGAAGTTGCGCTCGCGGCAGCACCGCCTCGATCACGCCGGCGTCCACCACCACCGCGTGGTGCGGAAGCGCCTCGCCGCCAACTCCGTCGATCAGCCATTCCGGACAAAGCGCCTGGCGCATGGCGCCCATACTCCTCGACGCGAACGCCGGGACCGCGGAGCCGGGCGACCATCGGCGCGTCCGGCTCCGCCCGACGGAAACCTACGACATGTGAGTGGAGTAGAACCGAAGCAACTGCGACGGATGGAGATGGAACCCGGTGTATTTCTTCGTCATTGCCGCGGTCCCGAGTTGGCTGTCGACATAGAAATTCGGAACATCCTGCATCACCAGCTGCTGCAATTGCTTCAGGATGTCCGCCTGTTTCGCGTGGTCGAGTGTTTTGGTGAACGCATCGATCAATTGGTCGACCTGGGGGCTGCAATAGTAGCCGGCGTTGTAGCCCGCAGGTGAGTCGGCCCCGCACGTCAACGTCAGGTTCGGGATGTTGCGGGCATCGGTCGCGAACCAGCTGCATTCCGCGAAGGCGACGTCATCCGGCAAGCCCTTGGCGAACTGGTCGATGTAGGCCCCCCACTCGGACACCTCGATCTTGGCGTTGATGCCGACATCGGAAAGGTTGGCCTGAATCGCCTGCCCCATCGTCGTCGGGGATTGCATCCCGGACCCGGATTGGGGAACCCAAAATCGCGTTTCGAAGCCGTTCGCCAGCCCCGCCTCCTTGAGGAGGGCGCGGGCCTTGTCGGGATCGTAACTATAGTAGGAGCCGTTTTCCTCGCCGTACATCTTGCTGATGACCGATGGGACCGGCCCCGAGGCGGGAACGCCTGTATTCTGGAGAATGTCCGAAATGATCTGTTTGCTGTCGATCGCGTACGCGACCGCCTGACGGACCTTGACGTTCGCCGTCGGGCCGGCCTTGGTGTTCATGACGAGATACCAGACGTGGCCGAGCGGGACTTCGTAGAAGTCGAAGTTCTGGTCGGATTTGATCGCGGTCACGTTGTCGGGCGGCAAGTCGTAGGCGAAGTCGATGTTGCCGGCCTGCAACTCGGTGATCCGCGTCTGCTCTTCGATGATCGGCCGGAAGACGAGGCCGTCGAGCGCCGCCGGACCTTTCCAGTACTTGTCGAAGCGGACGAACTCGACCTTCTGATTCGGAACCCAATCCTTGAACATGAATGGGCCGGTGCCGACCGGGTTGGTGCGGAAATCCTTGCCGTATTTCTTGAGGGCGGTCGGACTGACGATGCCGGCAGCGGGCCAGGCCATGAACGCGTCGAGCGTGGAGTGCTGCTTCTTGAGGTTGAAGACGACGGTGTAGTCGTCCTTGACGTCGATCTTGTTCGGGTCGATCGCTTCGTACCAGAAGTCGATCAGTGGAAACGGCTGGCCGAGTTTAAAGTATTCGTTGTTCGGATCCATGATCCGCTGGTAACTGAACTGCACTGCTTGCGCGTTCATTGGCGTCCCGTCGTGAAAGAGGACGCCCTTGCGGAGATGGAAGGTGTAGACCATGCCGTCGGGCGAGACGTCGTAACTTTCGGCGAGACACGGCTTGGTCGCGAAACTGGTGTCGTCGTATTCCAGCAGATTCTCGAAGACGTTGGACATGATGGCGTAGTTGTGCTGGCCGATGCCGGCGGCGATGTCCATTGAAGTCGGCTCGGCGACGAGCATCGACACCAGCGTGCCGCCTTGTTTGGCTTGCGCCGAAGCCGGCCATGCCGGCAGCGCGCGACCCGACAGCGCCAGCGACGCCGCAACGCCGCCCGTGCCGACGATGAGCCGTCGCCGGTTCATCCGCAGTGATGCGTGTGGAGCGAGGAATATCTGATCGCGGGGTGACGGAGCCATCTCGTCCTCCTCCAGATCGTTCCAGCCGCCGTTCGAGCCACACTGGACGGCGCCGCGCCGTCCGGCCAATCGCGCCGCGAGGGCTATCGAT
>JAICJJ010000351.1 GCA_025928535.1 Thermomicrobiales bacterium | reverse complement strand
GTTCGGGTCGCGACGATCGCGCCGCGGTTGTCGCGCTGGATCATCGGCACTCCGGCGGCGGCGAGCGTCGCCATGCGCGCCGGATAATTCAGGTCGTCCCAATCGGCGCGCCGGATGTCGCCGCCGTTGCGGCTGGCGAACGCATGCAGCCAGCCCGCGTCGTACTGGCTGAATTCGCGCGTCCAATCTTCCTGATCGACATTCGGGTGGAGATGGAGATGGTCGGGCGCCAGCGCGCGCGTGGTCGCGATCCATTGCCCCCAGTGCCGCTGCGTGAAATCGCCATAGAAATGCAAATGAACGCCGTGAGCCGCGAGTTCGGCGACCGTTTGCGGATGGAGCCCGATCGGACGGCCGGGCACGACGGTGTGGATGGCGCCATCGGTCGCCGACAGGCGCGGGCCGCGCTCGGAGCCGAACCAGTCGCGTTTCGGGAGGTCGCCGTCGAGCGCCAGATGCGGCGCGCCCGTGGCCGTTTCCGGGGCGACGGTCGCGAACCAGTCGCGCAATTCCGGGCTGCTCGAGATGCGGCCGTCCGCCCGCTGGTAGAGGTCGATCAGTTCGTTCCAGGTTCCTTTTTCGAGACAGATGAACGGCCCTTCCTTGAAGTGCCAGACGAACGGGATGCCTGGGTTTTCGGTCAGGATGCGATGGGCGAAGGGAACCGCCTGCCAGTTGAGCAAGGAGTAGATCACATCGGGCGCGATCCGCTGTACGGCGTCGCGCCAGCCGGCGAGCGGGATGTCCGTGACATGACCGAACGGCAACGGCCCGACGGTGTTGTACCACTGCGGGTCGGGCAGCCAGAGGCCGAACAGTTGGTGGCCGCGCTCTTCCAGCGCCAGCACCCGATCGGCGTTGTAGGCGAGCTCGCCGACGAGCAGGATGCGCAGGCCGTCGGGCGCCGGCGGGGTGTCTGGCCGCTCGCGCATCGCCTGATAGCGGCGCCGCTCGTCGATCAGGTTGCCTGCCGTCGTCTGCATGCGCAACGGTTCCCGCACGCCATACCAGACGCGGTAGGGATTGACGCCGCCCACGGGTTCACGCAGCAACTTGTGCCGCTGCCGGGGATGATCGACCCATTCGGCGGTGATCTGGCCGGTCGGCGTGAACGCGCCCCGCCGGCGCAGGCGATTCCAGAACATCCGGTCCAGATCGTCGGTCGTCAGCTCCGATCGCTCCAGCCAGCGATCGGGCGTGCGGACGTGCAGCGCCTGAACCAGTTGCAGCGGCTCCCCGTCGATCAACCCGTCGGCGTATTTGTTGTAGTGATGGCGCACGCCCGAATAAACGAGGACCGCGCCGGGGCTGCTTCGCAGGGCGGCGACGAGCGAGGCCAAATGATCCCGATGCCAGACGTCGTCGGACGGCAAGTAGGCGATGAGATCGGCCCGGGCGGCGGCGATGCCGGCGTTCAAGGCGCGTCCGAGCCCCTGATTCCGGGAAAAGCGGAGATAGCGCAGCCGGACGTCGGCGAGATCGGGCGCGATGATCTCCCGCGTTTCGTCCGGCGAGCCATCGTCCACGATCACCAGTTCCCATTCGGTCAGCGACTGGGCGCGGGCGCTGTCGATGGCGCGGCGAATGAACGCCGCTTGCCGGTAGGTCGGCATGACGATCGTCACGACCGGCCGCTCGGTGGAATCCAGCGAGACGGCGGTCGCCATCGGGCCGCCGTCCCGCCTGCCATTCGACTTCATGGCAGCGCGGCCGCCGCGGCGCTTTCGACGGCGGCGAGGTTCTTCCGCGCTTCATAGGCGGCGATCAGATCGCCGAACAATTCGGTGGCGTTGTGGGCGCGGTCCGGCACGTTGGTCGGCAAGCCGAGGTGATACGTGCCGCTTGGCAGCAATCCGCAGCCGCCGTGATAACGCAGCAACATGAACTGGACGACGACTTCTTCCCCGGCGTGGTTCGGCGGCAGCCGTCGCCACCAGGAAAAGCCGCCGACGTCGACCAACTTTTCCCGGTCGTACAGCACGTTGGCGCCTCCCACCCAAGCGACCTTGTAGCGGACCGGCGCGCCGTCGGGCGCGAGGCGTCGTTCGAGATGGAGGGGATTGGCGGCGTTGTTGACGAGATGGCGGTCCCACGGAATCGTCCCGGGGGTGAACGGCTCCGGCGTGACTGGCCCGTCCCAGCATTCGATCCGCTGCTGATGCGGCCGGACGTCGGCGAGATATTCGAGGCCGATCGCCGGACAGCCGACGAAGCCGCATCGTTCCTGCTGGATCGTTCGGAGCATCCGTTCCATCACCGACGGATCGAGCAAGACGTCGTCGTCGAGAAAGTGGACGTAGGGCGCGGCGCTCTGATCGAGCAGAAAGCAGCGTTGCTCGGCGAGGCCGCGCGCCGGCAGATGGCGATGCAGCGTGACGCGATGGCCCCGCCAGCGGAGGGCGCGGACGGCGGTCTGGATCTCGAAGTCGTCGAGATAGACCTCGTCGTCCGGCGTCTGGTCGGAGATGGTCACGTCGAAATCGGTGAAGGTCTGGCCGAGCAGGCTCGCCAGGACGACCGCCAGCCCGGTCTTGCGGCGGCAGGTCGGAATCAGGACATCGGCCAGCGGCATGGCATGCTCCGGCTGGCCGCCGCCCGGGCGGCCGGCATGACGGTGCGGAACGCGGATGTCGGCGACCGGCTCACTCGCAGGCGTCGCCGAGCGATCGCAACACGAGCGCCAGGCGAATCTGCACCGCGTCGTCGAACCGGCGCGGATCGAGCCCGGTCAGCGTGGCGATCTTGTCCATTCGGTACCCGAGGGTGTTGCGGTGAATCGTGAGCGCCTGGGCGGTTGGCGTCGCGGCGCAACTCTCGGCGAAAAAGACGCGGAGCGTTTCGAGCAAATCCGGCTCGTGATCGAGCGGACTGAGCAGATGCCGCGCCAGTCCCACCTTCGTCCGTTCGTCGGCGAGGCCGACGAAGGCGGCGATGCCGAGGCCGTCGAGACAATGGATGCGATTGGCGCCCTGGAAGCGGAGGCCGAGCGAGAGCGCGGCCCGCGCGTCTTCGTAGGAGCGAGCCAGCCCGCGAATGCCAGGGTGATAGCGGCCGATGCCGATGCTGACGTCGGCGCGGGTGTCGCGCCGGAGGCGCACCAGCAGCGCCCGGCCGGCCCGCTTCAGCGCGGTCAGATTCGCCCAGGACGCGCTCGGCGGCTCCGGATCGTCGTCCCGATCGACCCACGATTCGAGGTTTTTCGAGTCGCTCGCCTTGAGCACCGCGATTTCGCCGTCGCCGTTCCAGGCGCAGATCGTGTCGTCAGGCAACTCGAAAAAGCCGACGATGCTGTCGATGATTTGCCGGGAGCGGCGCCGTTCCTCGGCCGACGAAAAATCGGTGGCCGGCTCGGAGCCGTGGATGAAACTCGCCGCGTCGATCAGGATCACCGCCCGCGGCGGCGTCAGATTCATGCCGAGGAGACGGGCGTCGCGCAAGACCGAAGCGCCGTGGCCGGCTTCTCCGTTGAGCAGATCGTAGATGAAGCGATTCTTGACTTCGGTCTGGCTGGGAAACCGATCGACGACCGCGACCTGATTGATGACCAGATCGACCAGCGCCCGGGCCATCCGGTCGGACACCGGCTCGCCGCTGACGTCGGGCACGACGACCACTTCGCCGCAGCGCGCGTCGAGTTGAAGCGGCACGCGGATCGAGCCGATATCGCTGGGCGCGGCGCCATCGTCGAATCCGCCCGGGTCGCCGTCGCTTCGGGCGACGACGCGGCCTCGATCGTCCATCACCCAGACTCGACCCGGCAGCAATTCCGCCGCTCGCTGCGTGATGGCTCCGGCCACACGTTGAAAATCGGCTTCGGAGCCGAGATAGGTCGTCGCCATCGTCCCGCCGGTAGATTGCGTCAGTGCCGGGCCTGCGCCCGGCGTCCCTCTCCTGGCGCTTCTTCTACGCTAGAACCTTGCCACGGGACGGAGTCGGGGAGTCGGGAAGTCGGGGAGTCGGGCAGTGGAGGGTGAGGATTCCTCACTGCGGCTGCTCTGAAAAACTCCGTCTTTCATGCCGTGGGGGCGCCGCTCCGCG
>JAICJJ010000295.1 GCA_025928535.1 Thermomicrobiales bacterium | reverse complement strand
GATGGTCCGCGTCGCCCGCATGACCGACGCGATCGTGCGGCGACCGCCGGCCGAGGAATTGTCCTGGTAAGTCGGATGGATTCCGAAGACGTGGCTGATCAGGGAGACGCTGATCGCCGCTCGCCGCAGATTTCCGAGCAGACGGCTTTCATCGCCCTCGGCGCGAATCTCGGCGACCGGCTGGCGACGTTGCGCGAAGCGGTGAAGCGGCTGGGGGAGATCGGCGTCGTCGAAGCGGCGTCGTCGGTCTACGAAACCGAGCCGGTCGGCTATCTCGACCAGCCGCCGTTCCTGAACGCCGTCGTGCGCGTGCGGACCACGCAGCCGCCGGAAGAAATCTTGCGGCGGCTGCTGGAGATCGAAGCGGCGCTGGGGCGGACACGGACATTTCGCAACGCGCCGCGCACGCTCGATCTCGATCTGCTGCTGCTCGGCGAGGAATGTCGGGACCTTCCCGGCCTGACGTTGCCCCATCCGCGGCTGCAGGAGCGGGCGTTCGTTCTCGTCCCGCTGGCGGAACTTGCCCCGGAGGCACGGGTGCCCGGCCTCGACCAGACGGCGGCCGAATTGCTGGAGGCGCTCGGGCCGGCGGCGCGGGCCGGGGTGCGGCGATTCCCTCACCCCCGGGCCCCCACTCCCGCTGCGGCGAGAGAGGGGGAACGCGTCGTCTCCCCTCGCCCATCGCAATGGGAGAGGGGTCGGGGGTGAGGGAACTACCGCGTCAACGCCAACTCGGCTTCGACCACGCCGTTGGTCGAGTCCGCCAGCGGCAGCGAGCGCTGCGAGCCTTCCGGCAACGTCGCCTTCGCCGCCCCGATGAAATCGCGGAACAGCGGATGCGGCCGAGTCGGGCGGGAGCGGAATTCCGGGTGGAATTGCACGCCCACGAAAAACGGGTGGTCCCGCAATTCCATGATCTCGGCCAGCCGACCGTCCGGCGAGGCGCCGCTGACGATCAGGCCGGCGCAGGCCAGTTGCGCCCGGAAGGCGTTGTTCACTTCCCAGCGGTGCCGGTGCCGCTCCGCGACCGACGGTTCGGCGTAGGCATGCGCCGTTTTCGTGCCCGGTTCGAGCCGGCACGGCCAGAGGCCGAGCCGCATCGTGCCGCCGAGATCGACGCCATGCTGATCGGGCATCAGGTCGATCACCGGATAGGGCGTTTCCGCGTCGATCTCGGTTGAATTCGCGCCGTCGAGACCGAGGACGTTGCGGGCGACGTCGATCACCGCCATGTGCAAGCCGTAGCAAAGCCCGAGATATGGAATCCCATGCTCCCGGGCGAAGCGAGAGGCGGCGATCTTGCCTTCGGTGCCGCGCGGGCCGAACCCCCCCGGCACCAGCACGGCGTTGACCTTGCGCAGGGCCCGATCGATCTCTTCCGGCGTCGCCGTTTCGGCGTTGACCCAGACGATTTCCGGATCGACGTCGTGCCAGAGCCCGGCGTGCGTCAGCGATTCCGCGACGCTCATGTAGGCGTCCGGCAATTCGACGTATTTGCCGACGATCGCGATCCGCACCCGCCGCCGCGGCCGGCGAATGTGATCGACCAGATCGCGCCACGCGGTCAGATCGGGCTCGCCGGGGATGCCGAGTTCCCGCGCGATCCAGGCGCCGATCCCCGATTCTTCCAGGATCAGCGGCACCTCGTAGATCGAACTGGCGGTCGGCATCGACACCACCGCTTCCGGTTCGACATCGGCGAAGAGGGCGATCTTGTCGCGCACGTCGTCCGGCAACGGCCGCTCGGAGCGGGCGACGATGATGTCGGGCTGGATGCCGAGCGAGCGCAATTCGCGCACGCTTTGTTGGGTCGGCTTGGTTTTCAATTCGCCGCCGCCGATTTCCGGCACCAGCGTCACATGAATGTAGAGGGCATTTTGCCGGCCGACCTCGCGCCGCAACTGGCGGATCGCCTCGATGAACGCCTGCCCTTCGATGTCGCCGACCGTGCCGCCCACCTCGACGATGACAACGTCCGAATCGTGCTGGCGTGAGGCGAGGCGAATCCGGTCCTTGATTTCGTTGGTGATGTGGGGGATGACTTGCACCGTGCCGCCGAGGTAGTCGCCGCGCCGCTCCTGGGCGATGACCGACGAATAGACCTGGCCGGTGGTGACGTTCGAGGCGCGGGAGAGATTTTCGTCGATGAACCGTTCGTAGTGTCCGAGATCGAGGTCGGTTTCGGCGCCGTCGTCGGTGACGAAGACTTCGCCATGCTGATAGGGCGACATCGTGCCCGGGTCGACATTGAGATAGGGATCGAGCTTCATGATCGACACGCTCGCGCCGCGGCTCTTGATGACCCGCCCGAGCGATGCGGTCGTGATCCCCTTGCCGACCGACGAGACGACGCCGCCCGTCACGAAAATGTACTTCGGCATTGCTCCCCTCCGTGTCGGCTCCGAATCATGACCATCCTGGGTCGATCCACCGCGATCCGCGTTCACGCGCCGGGCGCGAGCGCCGCCAGGCGCATCGTCTCGGTCAGATCGCTCGGCTTCAGGACCAGCTTTTCCTCCGATGTCGGCACGGCGACGCCCAGTTCCTTGCAAAACGCGTCCAATGGGGCCAACTCCCGGTCGCCGGCAGCCGTCGCGTACCGAACCGGAATGACGACTTTCGGCTCGAGTTGGCCGACGACTTCCGCCGCCTTGGCCGCGGTGAGCGGCGCGCCGCCGGCCGGGACGATCAGCACATCGACATCGGACAACGCTTCCGCCTGCTCGGTGTTCAGCAAATGCCCGAGATCGCCAAGATGGCAGACGCGCATCCCTTCGATTTCGAAGAGATAGGCGGTGTTGTGCGTCCGGTCGGGCGCGTCCGGCTCGGTCCGGTAGGTCCGAATCCCGGTGATGAACACCTCGTGCATCTCGTATTCGCCCGGTCCCCGGACGACCTTGTAGTCGGGCTTGACCGCGTCGAGATTGGCGTTGGCGGGATCGTCGTTCGACAGCGCGACGATGTCGGCCGTCTGTTTCGTGAGGGGGTAGCCCGTGCCCCGACCGACCGGGTCGAACAGCAGCGTCGCTTCACGGGCGCGAATGCGAATGCAGTTATGACCAAACCAGCGAATCTCAGCCATCGGCGCCAACGCGCTCCGGCGCGAAGCGGCGCAGCCACCTCACGCGATCGACCGTTCAGGCACGGTCTGACTCAGGACGGGAAAGAACCGCGGAAGGCGGTTCGCGGGAATCGGCGGGACGTTGGGGATTGGCGTACGGCGCTCGCAACAATCGGACCGCCGCTGTCCCTCGGCCTATGACAGTGTACCACGCCGGAGTCGGGGAGTCGGGGAGTCGGGGAGTCGGGGAGTCGGGGAGTCGGGGAGTCGGGCCAGGGCAATCGCATTTGGGGTCGCGCTGATGGTGCGGGAGCGGGGCGAGCGGGATACTGCGGGGCATGATCCGCTCGGCGTTCTTCGGAGGCCCGCATGTCCACGCTCACCGGCTCCACGCTGTGCGCCGCCTTTGCCGATCTGCTCGACCCGCGTTCCGGCCCGGCGCTGCGCCATCACCTGCTCGACATCGGCACGATCGCCGTCCTCGCCGTCCTGTGCGGGGCCGATTCCTGGGTCGACGTGGCGCTCTTCGGTCGCAGCAAGGAGGCATGGCTGCGAACCTTCCTGGACTTGCCGCACGGCATCCCCTCGCACGACACGTTTGGCCGGGTCTTCGCCGCGCTCGATCCGAATGCCTTCGAAGCCTGCTTTCTCGCCTGGGTGCGGGCGGCGGTCGCCGAGGCCGATGCTGATGCCGAGGCTGGCCTGGCGCTCGACGGCAAGACGCTGCGCCGCTCCCACGACCGGACCGATGGCCGTGCGCCGCTCCATCTGGTCAGCGCCTGGGCGACGGCGCGCGGCCTCGTCCTTGGGCAGGTCGCCGTGGCCGATCACGCCAACGAGTTGGCCGCCCTCCCGGTCTTGCTCGACGCGCTCGCGCTCGCCGACACGGTCGTGACGATCGACGCCATCGGCTGCCAGCGCGACGTGGCTGAGCAGATCGTGACGCGCGGCGGCGACTATGTGCTGGCGCTCAAAGACAATCAACCGACGCTGCACGACCTGGTCGTCGATCATTTCACGCTCGTGGCCGCCGCCGACCCGGACCATCCCGCTCACGCCGTCCACGACGCCATCGGCAAGAACCACGGTCGCCGCGAGCGCCGGCGCTGTTGCGTCACCGACGATCCGGCCGTCTTGGTCTGGCTCGATCCCGAGCAGACCTGGCCCGGCTTGCGCTCCATCGCCGCCGTCACCGGCGAACGGTTGGGGCGGCCGTGCGCAGTCATTGGGAGATCGAAAATCGCCTCCATTGGGTGCTCGATGTCGCCTTCCGCGAAGACGACTGTCGCGGCCGCCTGGGGCATGCGGCCGAAAACTTTGCCGTCCTGCGCCGCATCGCCCTCAATCTGTTGCGCCAAGATCAGACGGTCAAGGCCGGCCTTAAAGCCAAACGCCTCACCGCCGGGTGGGATGAGTCCTACCTTCGGCATCTCCTCGCCGGCTGTCATGCGATTGCCCTGGACGCGCACCCCAGCGGCGATCACGAATTCAACATGGGGTGATACTATAGATAGTATCAGAAGGACGAGACATGGCCGACATCGACAAACCAGTCGAGTGGATTTGCCGTCACCCGCCGGACATGGTTGGTTGAGCAATGCAACGATCAGCGCGTCATT
>JAICJJ010000620.1 GCA_025928535.1 Thermomicrobiales bacterium | reverse complement strand
TCTTGGCCGGGGCGCGGTTGATCTCGTCGGCGAGCAAGAAATTGGTGAAGACCGGACCAGGGCGGAAATCGAAATCGCCGGCGCGCTGGTTGTAGATGTACGAGCCGGTCACGTCCGACGGCATCAGATCGGGCGTGAACTGGATGCGCTTGAAATCGAGATCGGCGACGGCCGCGAACGACCGGGCGAGCAACGTCTTGGCGAGGCCGGGCACGTCTTCGATCAGGAGATGACCGTCCGCCAGGATCGCCATCAACGCCAGTTCCAGCACCCCGCGCTTGCCGACGATCGCCCGCTCCACCTCGTCGACGATCTGTCGCGAACGAGCGGCGACTTCCTCAATGGTGAGGTTCGTCATCGAGCGCCTCCAGTGTCGCGACGACCGCGCGCAACTCTTCCGACGCGATCCCGCCATCGCGGCGGATCTTCGTCGGGTCTTTCGGCGCGAGCAAGGTCCAGGCGCGCTCGCCGAGCGCGGCCCGGGCCGCCTCCGGGTTCGCGTCGATATCGATCGTCCCCTGAGCGGCGAGCCGCCGCGCCGCGATCAGGCGCAACACCGGCCGCAAGCGAGCATGAAAATCGACTCCGTCCCACTGCGCGTAGGCGACGAGCCGTTCAATTTCGCGCAGCCGCTGGGGCGGATCTGGCGCTGACGGGCGAATCTGGCTCGCGAATGCGGCCGGCGGCCGCCAGTCGATCGGAAAACGCGTCGTGATCGCGTCGATCGCGCCAAGCACGACCAGGACGCCGACGCCGACCGCCAACCAGCGCAGAATCGTCTCGGCCCGATCGGGCACGACCAGCACGGCCAGGATGGCGACGAAGGTCGCCGCCAATGCCACGGCGATCAGCAGGAATGGCGTCGGGCGGCGAACGAAGCGACGAATCATGGCGAAGCGCGCAACTCCTCCCGCAAATTGACCAGCGCCAGAATGGCCTGCGCCTTCGCCGCTGGCGCGATTTCGTGATGGCTGAACCGCGCCACTTCGAACAGATGCGTCAGCGTGCGGATCGCGTCCTGACCGATGTCGAGTTCGGCGAAGAGACGGCTCATGTACTCCAGCGGCGCTTCATGCTCGCTGCGAGGCAATCCGCGGTCGGCCAACGTTCGCTCCATCGTCGCATACGCCGCGATGACCGCCCGGCGCGGATCGTGCTCGCGCCGGGCATCAAACAAACCCGCGCCAACTGCTTCCGACAAGATCCGCGCGCGCTCGACCGGTTCCGCTTTCGCGCCACCCGTCGCCACCGGCCGCCGCAGCGCGCGCACGATGATGGCGAAGGCGACGCCGGCCAGCGCCGCCGCGATCGCATATTCCCACCAACCGAGGCCCAACGCCGATGTCGCTCGGTCGGCAAAGTCGGACCCGGACGCTGGCGGCGGGCCGAATTCGAAGAGTTGCGGCGGCGGCGCGCCTTTCCGGAGATTGACGATGACGTAGACGATCGCGCCGATCATGAGCAGCGGCACGGCGACGACGAGCGCCTTCAGCCACCACGGCGCGCGGAATGGCTCGTGATATTCCTCCGGCTCGTCGTCCGGTCGGCGCCGCCAGCGCGGGCGCACGATGACGACCAGCACCAAAATGGCCAGCAACTCTAGCGCGATGCCGAGGATTTCGATGACGTGCACCAGCGCCAGGATCGGCCCCGGGCGGGCGGCGGCGACGCCCCCCGGCGGCGCGACCGGCCGGCTCGC
>JAICJJ010000517.1 GCA_025928535.1 Thermomicrobiales bacterium | reverse complement strand
GCACCGCCGCCCAGATCAAGGCGATGCGGCAGGTGGCCGGGCGGCTCCGCCTCGACCTGGCGCAATACCGCTCGCTGGCGGCGTTCGCCCAGTTCGGCACGAGCGACCTCGACCCCGTCACCCGCACCCAGATCGAAACCGGCCAGCGGATGACCGAAGTCCTCAAGCAGGGGCAATACCAGCCGCTGCCGGTGCAGGAAGAAGTCGCCATCCTCTGGATGGCCGGCAACGGCTATCTGGCGAGCATTCCGGTCGAACGGGTCAAGGATTTCGAGCAGCAGTACATCGAGTTCATGCGCGCCGCGCATCCCGACCTGCTGGCCGAGATTGCCGAGAAGAAGGCGCTGGACGACGCGCTGACCGAAAAGTTGCGGAAGGTGACGGACGACTTCAAGGCCGGCTCCGAATTCGGTGGCCGGAAGGTCGTCGCGGCCGCCGCCGACTAGCGCCCCGGCGGGGAGGAACGACCGACGTGGCCAGCCCACGAGAAATCCGCCGCCGCATCCGGTCGGTGGGAAACATGTCGCAGATCACGCGGGCGATGGAGATGGTCTCCGCCGCCAAGATGCGGCGCGCCCAACAGCGGGTCGTCGCCAGCCGCCCCTATGCGGAGCGGCTGGAGGCGATGATCGCGGACCTCGCCGCGCTCCGGCTCGACACCGAGCAACTCAAGGAATTTCCGCTGCTGGACGAGCGCGAAGTGAAGCGGGCGGGCGTGATCCTGATCACGCCCGATCGCGGCCTGACCGGCGCGCTCAACATGAACGTCATCCGCCGCGCCTCCCACTACATCCTGACCGATGCCGGCGTGCCGGTCGAGGTGATCGCGGCGGGGAAGAAGGGGCGCGACTTCATGGTCCGCACCCGGCAAGAGGTCGTCGCCGAATTCATCGGCCTCGGCGACAAGGTGACGTTCGACGACACCCGGCCGATCGCGGACGTGGCGATCGAAGACTTCGTTTCCCGCAAGGTGGACGCGGTCTATCTGGTGTTCGCCCAATTCGTCAACACGCTCGTCCAACGGCCGGAGTTGCGGCAGATTCTGCCGATCGCCAAGCCGCAGGAATCGGGCATCTACACCGATTACATCTTCGAGCCGAGCCCGGAAGCGGTGCTGCGCAACCTGCTGCCGCGCTACATCGAAGTCCAGATCTATCAGGCGATGCTCGAATCGATCGCATCGGAGCATTCGGCGCGAATGGTCGCGATGCGCAACGCGACCGAAAACGCGAAAGAATTGGTCAGCGATCTGACGCTGTCGTACAACAAGGCGCGGCAGGCGCAGATCACCCGCGAAGTTTCCGAAATCGCGGCCGGCGCGAACGCGCTCGGCCGCTAGCCGCCAACGCAATCCGGGTCGGCCGCGCCGCCCGGCAAGGAGAGGACGCGAGCCGATGGCCGCAACAGGCAAGATTCTGCAAATCATGGGGCCGGTCGTCGATCTGCAGTTTCCGCCGGATCAACTGCCGGAGATCTACAACGCCGTTGAGGTGAAGCGCGACGACGGCTCGACCCTCGTGCTCGAGGTGCAAACTCACCTCGGCAACGACGCGGTCCGCACGATCGCGATGAGTTCGACCGACGGCTTGCGCCGCGGCATGGAGGGAGTCGACACCGGGCAGGCGATCGCGGCGCCGGTCGGCCCGAACACGCTCGGCCGCATCTTCAACGTCGTCGGCCAGCCGATCGACGAAGCCGGGCCGTTCAAGGCGACCGAGACGCGGCCGATCCACCAGGAGCCGCCGTCGTTCGAAGAGCAGGCGACCTCGGTCGAAGTCTTCGAAACCGGCATCAAGGTGATCGACCTGATCGCCCCCTTCACCAAGGGCGGCAAGACCGGCGTCTTCGGCGGCGCCGGCGTCGGCAAGACGGTCATCATCACCGAGTTGATCCGCAACATCGCGGCCGAGCACGGCGGCTACTCCGTTTTCTGCGGGGTGGGCGAGCGGACGCGCGAAGGCACCCAACTCTGGGGCGAGATGGTCGAATCGGGCGTCGCCGACAAGACGGTGCTTGTCTTCGGCCAGATGAACGAGCCGCCGGGGGCGCGCCTGCGGGTCGGCCTGACCGGCCTGACGATCGCCGAATATTTCCGCGACGAAGGCCGCGACGTGCTCCTCTTCATCGACAACATCTTCCGCTTCGTGCAGGCGGGCTCCGAAGTGTCGGCGCTCCTCGGTCGGATGCCGAGCGCGGTCGGCTACCAGCCGACGCTGGCGACCGAGATGGGGCAATTGCAGGAGCGGATCACCTCGACCAAGAAGGGCTCGATCACCTCGGTCCAGGCGATCTACGTGCCGGCCGACGACTACACCGACCCGGCGCCGGCGACGACGTTCGCCCACCTCGACGCGACGATCTCGCTGGAGCGCGCCATCGCCGCCCGCGGCATCTACCCGGCGGTCGACCCGCTCGCCTCGACCTCGCGCATTCTCGACCCCCTCATCGTCGGGCAAGAGCATTACGACGTCGCGAACGGCGTGGTGCGCACGCTGCAGCGCTACAAGGACCTGCAGGACATCATCGCCATCCTCGGCATCGAGGAACTGTCCGACGAGGACAAGGCGACGGTGGCGCGCGCACGGCGCAT
>JAICJJ010000255.1 GCA_025928535.1 Thermomicrobiales bacterium | reverse complement strand
TGATCGTTTTCGACCGTCGAGCCGGAAACGCCGACCGCTCCGATCACCGTGCCGTCGGCCGCGTGCAGCGGCAAGCCGCCCGGGAAGGTGATGAGGCCGCCGTTGGAGACTTCGATTCCGTAGAGCGGTCCGCCCGGCTGCGACAACTTGCCGAGTTCTTCGGTCGGCAAGTCGAAGTAGCGCGCGGTCCGCGCCTTGGTCGTGGCGATGTCGATGCTGCCCAGCCAGGCTCCGTCCATGCGAGCGAATGCCTTGAGATTGCCGCCGGAATCGACGACGGCGACGTCCATCCGCGTGCCCTGCTCGTCGGCGGCGTCGCGCGCCGCGGCGACGACCGCCTGGGCTTGCGCCAGGCTGAGGTCCTGGGTCGCGATCGGGGCGGGCGGGGAATCGGGCGCGGCCAGCAAGCCGGCCGGCCGCGTCGAGACGATGACGACGATGGTCAGGGCAAAGGTCATGGCAAGCGCGAAGATGCGACGCATGATGATCTCCTTTCGACATGTTTCGGGTTCGATGGCATTGGCCGCGAGACGACCGAACCATGCGGTCGCTTGACGTCGATCCCGGACGGCGGCCGGCGGCCGGGCGCGTCATGATTCAGGCGACGTGCGTCACGGCGCCTCCTTTCGCTGGCGCGGCGTTGCGCACGGTTCGAGGATGTAGTTGCAGGCATCGAATGTCGGCCCCCCCGGATATTCCTGGCCGACGCAGCCAACGAAGCGCGCGCAGGTCGGCGGGTTGGAGCAGCAAAAGCCCTGCGGGTGATCCGGCGTCGGCGGGCAAAAATGGGCGTCGGTCCCGGTGCAGCCGCCGCCGCATGTCCCGTCCGCGCAGGTTCCGGAGCAGCAGTCGCTGTCGCGTCGGCATGAGATGCCGTCGGTTTTGCAGCAGCGGTCGTTCGCGCAGGTTTCCGTCAGCGCGTTGCAGCATCTCCCGCCGCAGGGTTGATCGAGCGTGACGGGGCAAAGGCATTGCCCACTGTCGCCATCACACGCTCCGGAGCAGCAATCCGCGTCGGCGATGCAGTCGCCGCCCGTCTTGACGCAGCAGCGGCGCTTGTCGCAAATGAGCGGATGAACGCACTGGCGCTGCTGCCGGCAGGCATCGCCGGCATTCCCCCGCTTCGGCTTCGCGGCCGTATTCGGCGCACGATTGCCCGCGAGCGCGACCAGGCCGCCGAGCGCGCCGCCGGCCGCAAACCGGCCGGCCGCTCGGCGCGAGCATCGTTCGGCCAGCGCCGCCGCGAATGCGTCAAAACGTCGGGAATCCACCGGCTTCTCCTCCTGTCCAGCCGCGTCGTGGCCGAACGCATGATGGCCAACGCTCAGCCCGCGCCGCGGTCGGCGGCGCCTATTTCCAGTCGATGCGAATGAGAAAGTCCTGATCGAACAGACTGCCGGCCTGCGACACGCTCGCGTTCTGGAACTTGCCAACCACTTCGGTTCCCGCCCCGCCAGGCTTGGAGCCAGCGGAGGCCGTTCCCGTCGCCGCCAACAGCGCCAACGCCAGCAGCACTGCCATCGTCTTGTCGCCCATCGACTCCTCCGTTGTCCGTGGTCTGGTCCTGCACCGGGCGCGGTCCGGCGTGAGGGGCGCCGCTCAGAACAGCGCGGCCGCGTCCTCCAGCGATTGCAGGGCGGCTTGATCCCGGTCGTTCGCGCGAGGCGCCGGAACCCGATCCCGGGCGAGAACGAGGAGCGCGACCACGCCGGCTTCGGCCAGTTTCGAGACGATGTCGATGGCGCCGACCGCCTCGACTTCGCCCGCATGGGGACCGAAAAGCGGGATGCCGATCGTGCGCGTCCACGCCCAGAGAACGATGATGGCCAGATTGACGACGATCCCCAGCCGCAGCAGCGCCGGGGTCGGTCGGCGAACCACCGCCACCGCATAGCCGGCCTGAAAGACCGCCGAGGCGAGAAAGAAGAGCCCGTAGCCCCACCATTCCTCGAGATGCTCGGGTCCCATCCAGGCATGGATCAGGGCCGCGATCAGGGAGAGGTTGGCCGCGCCGAAGAGCAGCCGCTGTGTCGTTGTCCGGGTCATCCGTCGATCCTCCTTGCGGTCGACGCCGCTGATGCGTCCGGCCGCCTCGTCGTTCGTCGCGCCGCCTCGTGCGGCGCATCTCCATCCTCCGCCGGCGCCAAGACCGAGGCCACCCACGGCACACACATTTCGGACACATCTGGCGTCCCGGCTGCGCTACACTCGGTTCGATCGCGAAGGCCGTCCGCATTGAGACCGTGTCCCGGTGGGGAGCCAGTCCATGGCCGCGTCCGCCCCGTCGAGGTTCGGAACCCTGCTCCGCCGGCATCGGCTGGCCGCCGGCTTGAGCCAGGAGGCGCTGGCCGAACGCGCCGGCGTCAGCGCACGGGGCGTCCAGGATCTGGAACGCGGCGTCAATGCCTGGCCGCGGCCCGACACGTTCCGCCTCCTGGCGGACGCGCTCGACCTCGATGCGGCGGCCCGGGCCGAGTTGGCGGCGGCCGCCAATCCGGACATGGCCGAGCCGCGGCCCCGGCTGTTCGCGCCGCCGCTGCCGCCCACGCCCCTGATCGGCCGCGAGCGCGATGTCGCCGAAGCCTGCGCCTTGCTGCGGCGGTCCGACGTACGCCTGCTGACGCTGATTGGCCCGGGCGGGGTCGGCAAGACGCGGCTGGCCCAGGCGGTCGCGGCGGAATTGGCGACCGATTTTGCCGACGGGGTGGTGTGGGTCGAACTGGCGTCGCTGCGCGACCCGGCGCTGGTCGGCGGCGCGCTCGCGCGAGCGCTTGGCGTGCACGAAAGCGACGATCGGCTGTGGGCCGACGCGCTGGCCGGGGCTATCGCCACGCGCCAGATCTTGCTCATCCTCGACAATTGCGAGCAGGTGCTGCCGGCGATGCTCCACGTCGGGCGCATGCTCGCGGCGTGCCCCCGCCTTGCGGTGCTGGCGACGAGCCGATCCCGGCTCCGCGTACGCGGCGAACGGTCGTTGCCGGTCAAGCCGCTGGCGACGCCCACCGTCGCCGGATCGGCCGCCGCGCCCTTGGCGGGCCTGGCGGGCGTGGCGTCGGTGCGCTTGTTCGTCGAGCGCGGCCAGGCGGTGGCGCCGGGCTTCGCTCTCACCGACGAAACGGCGCCGGCGGTGGCGGCGATCTGCCGCCGCCTGGAAGGCCTGCCGCTGGCGCTGGAGTTGGCGGCGGCCCGCATCACGCTCTTGCCGCCCAAGGCGCTCGCCGACCGCCTCGAGCGCCGGCTGCCGCTGCTCGGCGGCGGCGCCCACGACGCGCCCGACCGGCAGCGCACGATGCGCAACGCGATCGCCTGGAGTTACGACCTCCTGTCGCCGGTGGAGCAGGCGCTCTTCCGTCGCCTTGCCGTCTTCGCCGGCGGTTGTCCGTTGTCGGCGATCGAGCAGATGGCCGAACCGGACAGCGGGATCGACTCGCTCGACCACGTCGATGCGTTGGTCGAGCAAAGTCTGCTGCATGCCGTCCCCGCAGCCGGCGGCGAACCGCGTTTCGCCATGCTCGAAACGGTGCGCGAATATGCCTCGGAACGCCTTGTCGCCAGCGGCGACGAGGCCGCCGTCCGGCGGGCGCATGCCCGGTTCTGCCTGGCGCTCGCCGAGCAGGCCGAGCCGGAATTGACCGGCCCCGACCAGAGCGCATGGCTCGACCGGCTCGACGTCGAGCGCGACAACCTGCGGGAAGGTCTCGCCTGGTCGATTTCGCACGACCCGGCCGCCGCCTTCCGCCTGGTCGGCGCGCTCTGGCGCTTCTGGTGGGTGCGCGGCTCGCTCCGCGAAGGCCGCGGATGGGCAGAAGCGGCGCTTGCTCAGGAGGGAGGCAGCCCGGCGGAGCGAGCCCGAGCGCTCCACGTCGCCGGCGACTTCGCCCAGGAACAGGGCGACTACGCGCAGGCGCGGTCATTGCTGACCGCCGGGCGAGATGCGGCTCGCCTGGCGGCGGAGCCGAAACTCGCCGCGCTCTGCCTGAATGGTCTGGCGTTCATCGCCCGCAATCAGGGATCCTTCGCCGAGGCGACGGCGCTCCATGAGGAAGCGCTTGCGCTCCAGCGGGCGCTCGGGGAGCGACGCGCCATCGCCGCGACTTTGGGCAACCTCGGCAGCATCGCCCAGAACCGCGGCGATGTCGTGCGGGCGGAAGCGCTCTTTGCCGAAGCCCTGGCGACGTTCGAAGCGCTCGGGGATCGACCGTTGGCAGCGGATGTGGCGACGAACCTGGCCGTCCTCGCCAATCAGGAGGGCGACCATCGGCGGGCGCATCGGTTGGCGGAAAACGCCCTGACGACGTATCGCGCCCTCGGCGACCGGCAAGCCGCCGCCACGGCCCTGGTCTCGCTCGGGAACGCGGCGCGCGGGGTGGGCAAGGTCGCGGAGGCCAGAAATTTCTACGCCGAGGCGCTCGATCGCTTCCGGGACGTGGAGCACCAGTACGGAATCGTATCCGTCCTCACCCATCTTGCCGGCATGAGCCTCGATGACGGCGATCTGGACGCGGCGAGGCTGCGCCTCGCCGAGAGTTTGCGCATCCTGCGGGGAACCGGCGACGTGCCAACCACCGCGACCGTCCTGACCACCGCCGCCCGCGCCGCCGGCGCCCTCGGACAATGGGAAGAAGCGACCCGCTGGAGCGGGGCGGCGCTCGGGCTGCGGGCGGCGATCGGCATCCCGGTTCCAGCGTCCGAGATCGAAAGCGCGCGGCGGCTGCGGCACGCCGCCATCGCCGCGCTGGGCGAACCGGCCGTCATCGCGGCGGAAGCGGCCGGGCGGGCGCTGTCGCCGGAGCGGGCCATCGCGGAAGCGTTGGCCCGCTGCGCGGAACGCTGAATCCGGCCGAGCCTTCCACGACGGTTCGAGCGCCTTTCCGGCGCGACGATCGCCGCTGGCTACGACGGATGGGTCGTCATGTTGGCCCGCCAGGAGCCGCCGTCCGGCGCCAGCGCGCCGAGCGCATTGCGCCAACGCGTTCGCCAGCCGGCGGCGAACCCGCCATGCGGCGCCGGCCGGTTCTCCGCGGAGCAGATCTGCCGTTCGCGTTCGGCTTCCCGGATGAACTCGGCCGAGCGCTCCATCGCCATCGCGATCGATGATTGACTCGCAACGCACATCTTCGCTTCCTCCGCTTCGTCGGGGGTGGTGGGCTGGCGGCAATCGTC
>JAICJJ010000173.1 GCA_025928535.1 Thermomicrobiales bacterium | reverse complement strand
GTACGCCACCCCCGCCCGATGGGCCTGGGGGCCGATCGGGCACGGCGTGCCGTGCCTCGACCGGCGGCCATGCCGCAACAACTCGACGCGCGGCGGTGGCCGTCATCGTCGTTGACGTTGCAGAATCGCGCCCCTACAATTTGCATAACTTTGCACGGCAAAGTAGTCGCCGCGAGTGACCGGGAGCCCATGCCAGCCCGGAGCAAAACCGCCTCCGCCGCAACCAAACTGCGAGCCTCCAGCACCGAAGACGGAACCGTCCTCCGTCTGCCGGAGGCGCAAGACATCGCGCCCGATCCCGACATCTGCGCCGCGCTCGATCGCCTGCACGCGGCAACCGCCGCGGCGGCATCGCACGCGCATTCCGATCTCGTCGATCGCGCGGCGGATTTTGCGGTCCGCGTCCACGCGGGTTCCTCGCGCAAGTCGGGCGAGCCCTACGTCGTTCATCCGATCGAAGTGGCGACCACCCTGGCGCGCATGCAACTCGATCCGGAAACCGTCGCCGCCGGGCTGCTGCACGACGCGGTCGAAGACACCGCCTGCACGCTTGACGAGGTCGAACGTCAATTCGGTCGCCGCGTCGCCAGTCTGGTCGATGGCGTCACCAAGTTGAGCCGCCTGCCTTGGACCGGCGACGCGGCGGAGAGCGCCGCCTCCCGCGAAAAGGCGAATCAGGCCGAGAGCTTGCGGAAGATGTTTCTGGCGATGGTCGACGACATCGGCGTCGTCCTGATCAAGTTGGCCGACCGCCTCCACAACATGCGCACGCTCGACGCGTTGCCGCCCGAAAAACAGCAACGCATCGCGACGCAGACGGTCGAGATTTATGCGCCCCTCGCCAACCGGCTGGGCATCTGGCAGATCAAGTCGGAATTGGAAGATCTCTCCTTCCGTTATCTCAATCCGCAAGCCTGGGAAGCGCTTCATACCGAATTCGACAAACGCGGCCGCGACAGCGAGCCATACATCGCCAAAGTCAAAGCCGTGCTGATGGACCGGCTCGAAGCCGCCGGCATCAAAGCGGAAATCACCGGCCGCACCAAGCACATCTATTCGATCTATCGCAAGATGCGGCAAAAACGGCGTAGTTTCGACGAAATCTATGACGTCATCGGCTTGCGCATCCTGGTGGACGATCGCAAGGACTGCTACGGGGCGCTCGGCATCATCCACGAAATGTGGCATCCCATCCCAGGCGAATTCGACGACTATATCGCGACGCCGAAAGAAAGCCTCTACCAGTCGCTCCATACGGCGGTGATCGGGCCGGACGGCCGCGCGATCGAAATCCAGATTCGCACCTGGGAAATGCATCGCATCGCCGAATATGGCGTCGCCGCCCACTGGCGCTACAAGGAAGGCGGCAAGGCCGACGCCCGCGTCGAAGCCAAAGTCGCCTGGCTCCGCCAGTTGATGGACTGGCGCGACCAGGTCGCCGACGCGGAAGAATTCGTCGAATCGCTCAAATCCGATGTCTTCAAGGAAATGATCTACGTCTTCACTCCGGCCGGCGACATCATCGAGTTGCCGGCCGGCGCGACTCCGGTCGATTTCGCCTACCGCATCCACACCGAGGTCGGCCACCAGTGCGTCGGAGCCAAAGTCAACGACAAGATGGTGCCGCTCGACTACCGGCTCCAGAACGGCGAAGTGGTCCGGATCCAGACAAGCAACGCCAAGGTGGGGCCGAGCCGTGACTGGCTGCTGACCTCGTCCGAATTCGTGACGACGGCTTCTGCTCGGGAAAAGATTCGGCGCTGGTTCCGCAGTCAGGAACGGGACGAAAACATCAGTCAGGGCCGCGACATTCTCGAGCGGGAATTGCGTCGCCTGAGCCTCGACTTGAAGTTCGAGGAAATTCTCAAGGCGTTTCCCCAATACCCGAAAGTCGACGATTTTCTCGCCGCCATCGGTTACGGCGCGGTCTCACCGCAGCAGATCGCCGCCCGCCTCGATCAGGGCCGCGAAAAAGAGGTGCTGGCGCCGTCGCCCACGATCGACGTGCCGCGCACGCCGGCGCGGCTCCAGGTGATGGGCGTCGGCGACTTGCTGACGAACCTCGCCACTTGCTGCAAGCCGGTCAACGGCGACCCGATCATCGGCTACGTCACTCGCGGACGCGGCATCACGGTCCACCGGCAAGATTGCCCCAACATCGCGTCGCTGTCCGATCCGGAACGGCTGATTCCGGTCAATTGGGGCGACTACGGGCAAGACACGTTTCCAGTCACGGTCCACGTTCGCGCCTGGGATCGGGTCGGCTTGCTCAAGGACGTCAGCACGTTCCTGGCGGATGAGCGGGTCAACATCGTCTCCGTCCTGACGACCACCCAGGACGATCGGACGGTGACGCTGTTAGTCACCGTCGAGGTCGAAGGCATCGGCCAACTCAGCAAGATCTTGCGCAAACTCGAAGGCATTCGCGACGTCTACGAGGTCCGGCGCGACGCGAGCGCGGCTCCGATCCGCGCCGCGGCGAGTTGAGCGACATGCGGGAAGCCGCACGCGACCGGCGCGAGATTGTGTCGCTTGGCGAAACGTTGATCGATCTCATCGTCGCGGATGGGTCCCGTTCGCTGGAAGCCGCGTCCGAATTTTCCGCCCGGATGGGCGGCGCGCCGTCGAACGTGGCGGTCGCGCTCGCCCGTCTCGGCGCCGCCAGCGCCTTTTGCGGGGTTGTCGGCGCCGATCCCTTTGGCGCCAAACTCCGGGCGGGCCTCGCGGCGAACGGGGTCGATGTCTCGCGTCTGCGCGCCACCGACGACCGGGCGACATCGCTGGCGTTCGCCTGGAAGGACGCGCGCGGCGATGGCCATTTCTGGCTGCTCCGCGCCGCCGACATGCTGCTGTCGCCGGAAGACGCCGAACAGGCGGGCATCCCGGCGCTCGCGGCGATCGTCGTCGGCTCGGTAGCCTTGTCGGAAGCGCCATCACGGCAGGCGATCGGCCGCGCCGTCGAGATCGCCGCCGAGTCGGGCGTTCCCGTCTGTTTCGACGTCAACCTGCGGCCGACGCTCTGGCGCTCGCTCGACGATGCCCGCCAGGCCTGCCAGCCGATCCTGGCGCGAACGACCGTGCTCAAGTTGAGTCTCGACGATGCGCGGGGCATGATCGATCCGAGCGTGACGCCAGAGACGGCTGTGGAACGCCTGCTGACCGACACGCCGGCCGCATTGGTGGTGTTGACCGACGGCGAGCGCGGCTGCTGGTACGCGACCCGGCAAATGCGGACCGTCCGTCACGTGCCGGCGATGCGGGTCGACGCGGTCGAACCGACCGGAGCGGGCGACGCCTTCACGGCGGCGCTTCTCATCCGGCTCCTCGACGGTGACTGGCGCGAAGCGACCGACGCCGATCTTCGCTACGCTTCCGCGGCCGGGGCGCTGGCGACGACGAAGCCCGGCGCGTGGGAGGCCCTCCCCACCCGCTCCGAACTCGATGCGTTCGTGGCGAGCGCAAGCCGCTGATGCAGACGAAACTCCAAGCCCAACGGCGCGATGAGATGGTGAACGCTTATGCCCTCGCCGGCTGACCCGGTCGCATTTTCGCTCTTCGGCATCGCGGTCCGCTGGTACGCGATCTTCATCCTCACCGGGATCGTCGCGGCCGTCATCGTCGCCCGCTCGCTGGCGATCCGCCGCGGGCTCGATCCGGAATTCGCGCTCGACGCCGCTCCCTGGATCGTCTTCGCCGGGATCATCGGCGCCCGCCTCTATTATGTCTTGTTGCGCTTCGACTATTTTCTTGCTCATCCGGCCGAGGCGATCAATTTTCGTCTCGGCGGCATGACGATCCACGGCGCGCTGGCCGGCGGCTCCCTGATGTTTCTCTATCTTTGTCATCGTCGCGCGCAGCCGCCGCTCGCCTGGGCCGATGTCGTGATGCCCGGCGTCGCGCTCGCCCAGGCCATCGGCCGCTGGGGCAACTGGGCCAATCAGGAAGCGTTCGGCACGCCGACCTCGCTGCCCTGGGGCGTCGCAATCGATCTCGCGCACCGGCCGCCAGAGTACCTGGCGGCAACCCATTTCCATCCGACATTTCTCTACGAATCGCTCTTCGATCTGGTGAACGCGCTCGTCCTCGGGTGGCTGGCGATCCGGATTCCGCGCGATCCGCGCCTCCGCTCCGGCGACGGGTTGTGGTGTTACCTGATCTTCTACGGGGTCGCCCGCTTCATCATCGAGCGCATGCGCACCGACAGCCTCTTCATCGGCCCATTCCCGGCCGCGCTCTGGATCAGCGCCGGCCTCGTGCTGACGGGAATTGTCGGCTTCATCGCCACCAGAACCGTCGCGCGGCATCACCAACCCGAGGCCGCGGGCGCGCCCGAAGTCGGCGCCGCCGACGCCTGACCGATTGACACCCGGCGGCGCCGCTGATACGTTCCGCAAGCCACAACGATTCGCCCCGAACCTTGTCACTGATCCGCCTTGGCGGCAGCGTTGGCGATTTGCGTGGCGATACGGACGGGATGCGAGCGAATCGGGGGAGCCAAACGCAGATGCGAGGCCGGGCAACGATCCTTGTCATGGTGATATCCCTCGCCATCGGCCTCGCCGCCTGTGGCCGCGCCTCGGAAGAGCAAATCAACCAGGCGCTTGGCATCACGCCGACGCCGACTCCCTCCGCGGAGGAACTCGCCGCCGCGACCAACACCGCCATCGCCGACGCCACCGAGCGGGCGAAAGAGGCGGCGAGCCCGAACACCACCGGCGGCCTGGCCGCGCTCGGCGATGTCACCCAAGGCGGCACGCAATTCCAGACGTGGTGTTCCGGCTGCCATTCCCAAGGCGGCAGCGCGCCGGACGTCAAGGCGTTGCAGCCGGTCGCGGCCAAGATGAGCCTGGACGAACTCGAGGCGCTGATTCGCGACGGCAAGGGACACACGCCGCCCGGACCATACAAGACGACCGAGATCAGCAACCGGCAGATCGGCGATATCGGGGCCTACATCGCGAACGGCGGCCAGTAGCGCGCTGGCGTTCGAACTCGCCGCCTCCGGTCACTTCGCAGCGGCGGAAAAGATCGCTTCCCGGATCGACAGCATGTCCGACCGCAATGCGTTGTCGGTCGACAACGCCCGTTCGACCTGCCGAATGCCGTGCAGGACGGTCGTATGGTCGCGGCCGCCCAATTCCTGGCCGATTTCGAGCAGCGAGGCGCCCGTCTCTTCCCGCAGCAGGTACATCGCAACCTGGCGCGGCAAGACGATGTCTTTGGTGCGGGCGCGCCCGAGCAGATCCCGCAATTGAATCTTGTAGTGGCGCACCACCGCATCGAGCACGCCCACCCGCGACGCCGGCACACGCCGGACGCCGAACGACGCATCGGTCAGCGCTTCCATCGCCAGCGCCAGCGTGATCGCCTGACCGGCCAGTTGCGCCCGGGCGATCACCTTGTTCAGGGCGCCTTCGAGTTCGCGAATGTTGCTCTGGTCTTTTTGCGCGACATACTCGACGACGTCGCCCGGCAGAATGACGCCCAGTTCCTCCCCTTTTTGCCGCAGGATCGCGGTTCGCATCTCGTAGTCAGGCAACTGGACGTCGGCGATCAGGCCGCCTTCGAAGCGCGACCGCAACCGTTCTTCGAGCGCGGCGATCGCTTTCGGCGGTTTGTCGCTGGTGATGATCACCTGTTTGCCGCCTTGATACAGATGATTGAAGGTGTGAAAAAATTCTTCCTGGGTGCTCTCCTTGCCCGCGATGAACTGAATGTCGTCGATCATCAGAATGTCGATTTCGCGGTAGCGGGCGCGAAAATCGTCCATCCGTTGCTGGCGGATCGCGGCGATCAGGTCGTTGGTGAATTTTTCCGACGTCACGTACGAAACCTGCAGATCGGCCGCCGCTTCGAGCGCGCGATGGCCGATCGCATGCAGCAAGTGCGTCTTGCCCAGCCCGACGCCGCCATGGACGAAAAACGGGTTGTACTTGCCGCCGGGATGTTCGGCGACGGCCAGCGACGCCGCGTGGGCGAATCGGTTCGACGACCCGACGACGTACGTGTCGTAGATGTAGCGCGGGTTGAGGCCGCGCGCCGCCGGCGCGGCCAGCGGCATCTGGCGCGGCGGAGGAACACGGACGCCGACTTGAGGTCCCGGCGACGGTCCGCCGCGTGGCCCGGCAGGCGTCGGACGGGTGGAAGCGAGTCGCGGTCGGGTCGTCGCGGCGCCGGCGAGTAACGACGAGGTATCGTCGCGAAGGTCGCCAGCCAACCCATCGGCGCCGTCCGCGGACTGCACGACGAACTCGACGCGCACGGGCCGGCCGACCACCGATGACAGACATCGTTCCACGGGACCGGCGAATCTGGTCTCGAGCGTCGAGGCGGTGAAGGTGTTCGGCGCGGCGACCGTGGCCACGTCGTCTTCGAAGCCGACCAGACTCGATTGCCGC
>JAICJJ010000570.1 GCA_025928535.1 Thermomicrobiales bacterium | reverse complement strand
GCGTGGTCTGCTCCAGTGCGCTGCGGTGGGGGGCCCCGGCCCCCCGCCCCCCCCCCCGCGGGGGGTGGGGTGGGGGGGGTGGGGGGCCCCCCCCACGCCATGCAACCCCGCCAATGCGTCCGCCGTCTCGCCGCCATCCAGGCCGTCTACTGGCTCCTCACCGGCCTCTGGCCGTTGCTCCACATGCGGTCGTTCCAGGCGGTGACGGGGCCGAAGGTCGACGGCTGGCTCGTGCGAACAGTCAGCGCCCTGATCGCCGTCATTGGCGCGACGATCGGCCTGTCGCGGCGGCGCGACCGGATCGACGCCGAAACGGCGCTGCTGGGAGGGGCGAGCGCAGCCGCGCTGGCGACGGTCGATGTCGTCGGGGTCGCCGTCGGCCGAATTTCGCCGGTCTATCTCCTCGACGCGGCGATCGAATTGCCGATTGCCGCCGGATGGCTGTGGGCCTGGCGCGGGGGCGGACTCGATGAGGCCGGCGGCGATTGGCGCCCGAGGGATTCGCCCGCCTGATGCCCCCGGCGCGGGTGTAATTACGCCGAACCCAACTGGATCGTGGCGGAACCGTTGTTTCCTGGCGAGACGGTGAAGGTGAAGAGACCCGTTTGCGGATCGGCGTGGAGATTGCGGACGGTTCCGTTCACGGCGGTGACGACGGGCGCGGAGCGGGCGTAGCCGCGCATCGTCAGCGCGGTTTCGCCGTCGGCGAAGGCGATCGTCGCCCGGATGCCGGTCGGGCTGTAGGTCAGTTGCGAGATGCGCTGCCGACCGAGCGAGACGAATTTGCCGGCGTCGCCGAGAAACGCGTAGCCGTTGCGCGTGACCGGCGCGACGATGTAATAGCCCAGGTCGTTGCGGACGCTGTCGGTGAATGCGGCGTGGGCGTCGACGACGGTTCCCGTATTGGTGAAATAGCGATAGACGTAGACGCTGCCGTTCATTCCGAGCGCCGCCGGCGTCACCTCGAACCGTTGGTTCGCGCCGAGCGGTCGGGCGAACGCCGTGACGTAGGAGACGCGCGTGCCGCCAAAATCGGTGTGCGTGGCGGCGACCATCGGCGTCCGCTGTCCCTGCGCGCCGGCGATGAACATCGCGTCGATCGGCATGCTCGCCACGTCGGGCTTGACGATGACGCCGTCGGCCCGGACCACCTTGCGCAGATTCGCCGCGTCGACGGTCCCGAGCGCGTCGCCCGTCCCGACCGGCCCCGCCGAAAGGTTGGCCAGCAGCAGATTGTCCGTTTCCCGGCTCATGAAGACATCGACCCACGGCCAGACGCCGACCGCTTGCGCGATGGTCGCGCCCCACAACGACGGCTCCCACCGCGTCGGGCCGAAGCGGTCGCCGCTGACGCGCGTTGTCGTGACATTGGAGTAGCGGCTCGCCTGCAGGAGTTGGCCGACGAGCGCCTGGCAATACTGGATGCCGATTCCGCGGACGCTCGTGGCCCGCGCCATCTGATCGAAGAAGGCTTCCGGATCGGTGAGGTTGTATTCGGTTTGGGCGTGCGCGTTCAGCCAGTCTTGCTCGAAATCGATCGCGCCGGCCTCGCGCTCGATGTACGCCATCCGATTGTCCCACCAGCGGGGGTCGATGGCGACGCGTCCGGACAGATCGTACTGGCGCCAATAGGGGCTGTCGGGCGCGATCCAGCGCGCGTGCATCATCGTCGGCAAGCCGAGTTGCTGCTGAAACCGATGGAGTTCGGCCGAACCGATCAGGTTGGACCCCGGTTCACGCCAGACGCTCGGATTGGCCTGATAGAGGAGGATGCCGCCGCCCCCGCCGATGTCGAGGTCGGCCTTGCTTTTCGGCCCGTACCACCAACTGTCCAACTGCATCGCGCCGAGGGGAAGGCCCTTGCGCTCGAATTCGTCCCGGACCGCCAGGAGCGTCGCCGGGTAACTGCCCTGCTTGTGATCGAAGGCGTACCAGTAGGCGGCGCCCCGATCGGTCCAGTAACTGAGGCGCGCCAGAAAGGGGTCGGCGTCGTTGGCGGGGCGGGTCTTGCCTGCGAGGTCAGTCAGCGCGTGGCCCCAGGCGGAAATCGTGGCGTTGATCCCGACCCCGAAGACCAGCATCGTCTGCTGCGCGTAGCCGGCCGGCAAGGGCGTCAAGGCCGGGTCGATGCCGGAGGCGATGGAGCCGACGCCGACCTGGCGCGTCTGCGCAAGCAGGAAGTGCGAGGCGGGAGAGAGGACGGCGGCGTTCGTCT
>JAICJJ010000012.1 GCA_025928535.1 Thermomicrobiales bacterium | reverse complement strand
GCCTCGCACGATGTGGGCGCGGCGCCAGCGACGATCACGCGGCCGCTGCAAAACGTTGACGAGTGATGTCGCGCGATCCGAATCGAGGCAGCCAGAGCAGGAAAGGAATGTCATGACGAGTCCGACAACCGCTCGCCGCCGGACGGGACACGGCGCCGGCGGCGAGCGCCTGAGCCAGCGCGCGCTCAATCGCGCCTTGCTGGCGCGGCAATTCTTGCTCGGCCGAGAGCCGATGTCGCCGCTGGCGGCGGTCGAACGGTTGGTCGGGTTGCAGGCGCAGACGCCGGCGTCGCCCTATCTCGCGCTCTGGAGCCGGCTTGCCGCCTTCGAGCCGGAAGCGCTCTCCCGCCTCCTCCTCGAGCGGCAGGTCGTCCGCCTCGCGTTGATGCGCTCGACGATTCATCTGGTCACCGCGCGCGATTGCCTCGAATTGCGGCCGTTGATCCAGCCGGTCCTCGATCGACAACTGGCCGGCGCCCGGACCCTCACCGCGGCGCTCGCCGGACTCGACGCCGCCGACGTGGTCGCCGCCGGCCGCGCGTTGCTCGACGAACGGCCGCGCACCCCGATCGACCTCGGCAAGGAGTTGCAGGAGCGATGGCCCGACCGCGACGCCACCGCGCTCGCCTACGTCGTCCGCAACCTGGCCCCGCTCGTCCAGATTCCGCCGCGCGGCGTGTGGGGCGCGAGCGGTCGGACAACGCTGGCGACGGCCGAAACCTGGCTTGGACAACCGCTCGCTGCCGAGCCGTCGCTGCGGGCGGTGATCGAGCATTATCTTGCCGCCTTTGGCCCGGCGACGGTCGGCGACATCCAGGCCTGGTCCGGACTGAGCGGGTTGCGCGAGACCGTCGAAGGGATGCGGCCGGGGTTGCTCGTGTTCCGCGACGAACGCGACCGCGAATTGTTCGACGTGCCGGACGCTCCGCTGCCCGACCCCGATCTCCCGGCGCCGCCCCGTTTTCTGCCCGACTTCGACAACGCCTTGCTCGGCCACGCCGACCGCAACCGCGTCTTCTCCGACGAGCATCGGCGCCGCGTCGGCATCGGCCGCCCGACCCTGCTGGTCGATGGCGTCGTGCAGGGCGTCTGGTCGCTGTCTCAACGGAAGGGCGCCGCCCGCCTCCGCGTCGAGCCGTTCGCGCCGCTCGCGCCGCACGATCGAACGGCCATCGAGATGGAAGGCGAGCGCTTGCTGGCATTCCTCGCCGCCGACGCTACGGACCGCGACATCGACATTGTCTGACGGCAGCGCGGTGAGTTACGTCAACTCGTTGCGGTCCAGCGTCACCGTGTCGAGGCGCTCGATGCGCATGATGACCCGCTCCTCCGGGTCGGGGCAGGCGACGAGGTTGTCATGGGCCAGCCAGTCGTCCGCCTCGAGGGCGCGCATCTTCGCCGGCAGCAGCGGCAAAATGGCGGCCAGGGCATAGAGGCAAAAATGGCGGCCGGCCGGAATCCGGACCCGGCTGCTCTCGGTCACCTCGAACCAGTCGCCGACCGCGAGGCCGCAGACGGAGCGGCCTTCGATCGCGACGACGGTGACGCGCAAATTGGCGAGGGAGAAACGGCCGGATGACATCCATGCTCCCACGAATTGACCGATGACGGGCGAATTGTCGATCGCCTTTCAGGGCGACAAATCATGGGAAGACTACCAGCGGTTCGGCGCGCTGGCCGAAGCGTTCGGCTTCGATGTCGTCAGCGTCTATGCCGATCTCGGTTTCCAGCCGGCCGTCGCGCCGCTGCTCGCCATAGCGCGCGCGACGATCCGCGTCCGCCTCGGGCCAGCGGCGCTCAATCCGTATTTGCTTCACCCAGTCGAGATTGCCGGCCAGATCGCCGCGCTCGACGCCGCGTCCGGCGGCCGCGCCTATCTTGGCCTCGCCCGGGGCGCGTGGCTCGACGCGCTCGGCGTCGTGGACGATCGGCCGCTGGCCCGGCTGCGCGAGGCGATTGCGGTCATCCGGCGTGTGCTGGCGCGCGAGCCGGGCGGCTACGCCGGATCGTTCTACCGGCTGCCGGCCGAACCGCTGTTGCAATACCAGCCGCCGCGGTCCCGCGTGCCGCTCTTGATTGGCACGTGGGGTCCGCGGACGCTCGAATTGGCCGGCGAATTGGCGGACGAGGTCAAGATCGGCGGCTCGGCCAACCCGGATCTCCTCCCGTGGGCGCGCGAGCGGCTGGCGGTCGGCGAGCGGCGCGCGGGGCGGCCACTCGACAGCGTCGGCATCGCGGTCGGCGCGGTGACGGTCGTCGATGAGGACGAAATGGCGGCGCGAGCGCGGGCGCGGCGGGAAGCGGCGCGCTATCTGCCGGTGGTGGGGCCGCTCGATCCGACCGTGACGATCGACCGCCCGCTGTTGGCTCGGATGGCGCGCCTGGTCGCCGCTGACGACGACGCCGCCGCGGCGCTGGTCCCGGACGATCTCCTCGACCGGTTCGCCTTCGCCGGCACGCCGGAGCAAATCGCGCGCCAGGCGATCACGCTGCTGCAGGCCGGGGCGACCCGGGTCGAATTCGGCACGCCGCACGGCCTGACCGACGCGGCAGGCATTCGGCTCCTCGGCGAGCGGGTGCTGCCGGCGGTCCGCGCGGTGACGGCGCGATTGGCGACCTGAACCGAGGAGGGCGAGCAGCAGAATGGTTCGTCCTGAGCGGTCCGACCAACGTCAATCGTCATCCTGACGAAGGAAGGTTCTCGGCTGATCGGCCGCGTCGTTCCCGATGACCGAGATGCTTCGGCTGTGGCCTCAGCATGACGAACGCGGCACGCCTCGCGCCACCCGGATTGTCCTCCGGCATCCATGATGGGCCAACTTTTTGAGATAGGGCCTTCTTGACCCGCTATGGGACCGCGGACATCGACTCCTGCTCGGCGGCCGGCTCATCCGACGGGTAGCATTCGGCGCGGCCGATCGGGCTGAACGCGAACGCGGCCGCGATCGCCATCGTCGCCGCCCCGATGATCGCGTAGACGAATTGGATGCTCGTGCGCTCGACGGCGACGCCGCCGAGCGTCGTGCCGAGCGGGATGGCGGACCAGGCGAGCACGCCGGCGATGCTGATGACGCGTCCCAGCAGATGATTGGGCACGATCGCCTGGCGCAGGCTGCCCGTGTTGATGTTGAAGAGAATGCCCGCGCCATCGAACAGCGCCCAGATCGGCAGGGCCGTCCAATAGTTGGAGACCAAGGCGAGAAGCAGATTCAACGCGCCGCCGACCATCAACGCGCCGAGCGCGACCTGCCCAAACGACCAGCGGCGGCGCAAGCGTCCGGCGATGAGCGACGTCACGACGACGCCAACGCTGCCGGCGGCGTAGAGCAGGCCGACCCGGCTGTCGTCCGCGCCGAGCCGGCGATGGGCGAAGAAGACGAGCTGGGCGGCGGTCGTGGAGCCGATGAAATTGATCAGCGCCATCATCAGCGAAATGGCGCGCAAGACCGGGTGTCCCAACACGTAGCGCAAGCCATCGACGATGTCCCGCCCGAGCGAACCAACCTCGGCATTCGAATCGTCAGCATGGTTGAAACTGCGTCGAATCAGCCCGAGCGAGAGCGCCGACGCCAGAAACGAGAGCGCATCGAGCGTGAAGATGTCGGCGACCGGCATCACGGTCAGCAGCGTGCCGGCGAGCAAGGGACCGAGGACGGTCGCGGCGGAAAAACTCGCCTGAATCCGGCCGTTGGCGGCGACCAGATCGTCGGTCGCAACGAGGCTGGGGATCGCGGCGAATTGGGCGGCGTCGAACGCGATCGAGATCGTCGCCGCGACGAACGTCGCCCCATAGATCCAGAAGACGCTGAGCCAGCCGAACGCGGCCGCCGCCGGAATCGAGGCGATGACCCCGGCGCGGGCGAGATCGGCGGCGATCATCAACCGGCGGCGATCGACGCGGTCGACCCAGGCGCCGATCACGAGCCCGAAGAGGAGATAGGGCAACATCTGAACGGCGGTCGTCACGCCGAGGTCAAGCGCCGAGCCGGTCAGGTGATAAACCAGAATCGGCGCGGCGAAGAACGTGATCGAATTGCCGAGATTGGAAATCGTCTGGCCGACGAAAAACTTCCCGAAATCGTCGAACCGCCGACCCCGCCGCTCCGGAATGACCGCCATCGCCTCGCTCGCTGCGCCGGAGCCGCCGGCCGATCGTCGCCCGCTTGTTCCGCCGTCCGGCATTTCAGCGCCGGACGGCCGCGCGGCCTGGCGCGGCGCGGCAAACGTTATGCTGCTGTGTCGCCTGGGTCAAATCGCAGGGGCCGCCGATCGACCCGGTCGTCGGGAATGGGCTGCGTCAGAACAAATCCCACCAACTGCCCCGGGCCAATGCCGTCGGCGCGTCTTCCGCGAGGATGATCTTGCCCGAGCGCATGAAATAGGCGCGATCGGCGATGCGCAGCGCCGCGCGAACGTTTTGCTCGACGAGCAGGATCGACAAGCCGTCTTCGATCGCGAAGCGCTTGATCTGGTCGAAGATGCTTTGAACGATGGCGGGCGACAGCCCGAGCGACGGCTCGTCGAGCAGCATCAGGTTCGGTCCGGCCATGATCGCCATGCCGAGCGAAAGCATCCGCTGCTGTCCGCCGCTCATCGTGCCGGCAAATTGTGCGTGCCGCTCTCGCAGGATCGGGAACAGGCTGAACACCCGTTCCATCCGTTGGCCGCGCTCAGCCCGGTCGGCGACGGTGAACCCGCCAAGTTCGAGATTGTCGTAAACCGACAAATCGCGGAAGACCGGCGCCTCCGCTGGCGTGTACGAAATGCCGTCGCGCACGCGCGCGGTGTACGCGTCGCCAGATCGATCGCGGCCGGCGAAAACGATGCGACCCCGATGCAACGGCACGAAACCGACAATCGCCTTCAGCAACGTCGTCTTGCCTGCCCCGTTGTGACCGAGCACGGCCACGATCTCGCCCGGCCCCGCCGCCACCGAAACGTCATACAGCACCTGCCGGCGGCCGTAGCCAGCGCAGAGATCGGTCGCCGCCAGCAGCGGCGGGACGGTCGAAGGCGAATGCGATTCGCCGGCCGGCGCGGCGATCATGGCGACGTTCCTTTCCGAAGCGTCCTGGCGCGGCCCGGTCAGGTTCCGAAGTAGACCTCGACCAGCCGTTCCTGGCGCGTCAATTCTTCGATCGTTCCTTCGGCCGTGACCTTGCCGTCTTCCATGAAGACGACGTGATCGGCGAGCCGTTCGACGACCGTCAGGCTGTGCTCGACGATGCAGATCGTGCGCCCCATCTCCTTCAAGCGGAGGACGAGGTCGATCATGTCGTCGAGCGAGGCAGGGTCGATGCCGGAGGTCGGCTCGTCCAGCAAGAGGACCGCGGCGTCCGTCGCCAGCAGGCGCGCGATGGCGACGAGTTTTTGCTCGCCGTAGCCGAGATTGGCGACGCGTTCGCGCGCCTTGTCCGCCATGCCGGTCAGTTCCAGGCAGCGCAGCGCCTCGGCGCGCGCCGCCGCTTCCGCCCGCCGGCAATGCAACGGCCGCAGCGCCAGCGCGGCTACGTTTTCGCCCGGCTGATTGGGCACGGCCATCGCCACATTTTGCAGCGCCGTCAAGCGGGGAAAGAGGCGGACATCCTGAAACGACCTCGCCATTCCGAGATTCGCCACCTCGTTCGGCGCCTTTCCGGTGATGTCGACGTCGCGCAGCAAGACGCGGCCCCGATCCGGCGTCAACGTGCCGGTGACGAGATTGAAGATCGTCGTCTTGCCGGCTCCGTTCGGGCCGATCAGCGCGGTGATCTGGCGTTCGCCGAAGGCGAGGTCGACGCAATCGACCGCGGCGATGCCGCCGAATCGCTTCGAAAGCCCATCGATCCGCACGATTGGCGGCGCCGGCGCTTCGGTCGGGATCGCTGATTGCCCAGGCGCGACGGGCGGTCGATGACCATTGACGCCGGGCGTCATCGGCGGCGCCGGACTGGCGGGAGCCAGCCGACCACGCCGGCGCCCGCCGAAGGCGAAGCCTTCCGGCAGCAAGCCTTCCGGTCGGAACATCATGAGGAATATCAGCGCCGCGCCGTAGATCACGGCTTGCCACGGGTAACTGTTGTCGGCGCCAATGAACGCGAGATTCTGGAGCAGCGGCCGCAACCCGCCGAGAATGATCGCGGCGACGACGGTGCCGGCCAGATTGCCGATGCCCCCAAGCACAATGATCGAAACAATGAAGATCGATAGATCGAGCGTATAGGAACCGGGCGCGATGAACTGGTAGTAGTAGGCGCTGAGGCCGCCGACGAAGCCGGCCAACCCGGCGGTGATGCCGAAGATCAGCAACTTGGCGAGAATCGTGTTCTTGCCAAGCGCGCGAACCGCTCCTTCGTCATCGCGAATGCCCTTCAGAAGCCGGCCGAACGGGGATTCGCCGATGCCCCAGGCGATGGCGAGCACGAGCGCGCAGGCCGCCGCCATCAGCGGCGCGAAGTCGACCGGAGAGACGAAGTCCTTGCCGAAGAGCGAGAGCCACGGCACGGTGAAGCCGTAGGGGCCGCCGGTCAGGCCACGCAGCGAATTCATCAACTGGCTGACGACCATCTGGAAAGCGAGCGTCAGCAAGATCAGATATTCGCCGCGGACGCGTTTCGCCGCGGGCAACGACAAGATGCCGGCCGAGACGAAGGTGATGACGATCGCCCCGACGATGCTGAGCAGCGGAGGCCAACCGGCCCGCACCGTCAGCAGACCCGCCGAATAGGCGCCCACGCCGTAGAAGACGGCGTGGGCCATCGAAAACTGGCCGGCGTACCCCATCAGGAGATTCAGCGACGCGCCGAGCGCGACGTAGATCAGGATCAGAATCGCGATGTCGGCGTAGTAATCGTTGAACACCCGACCGACCTTCCCGATTACAACGCGGCTTTGCCCAGCAGTCCCTGCGGCCTGAAGACGAGCACGACGAAGAGGATGGCGAAGACGACGGCCGAGGCGAAATCGCCCGAAATCCAGATGCCGCTGAGGGAAGTCGCCAACCCGAGCGCGAGGCCGCCGACCGCCGCGCCGAAGACGTTGTCGGTGCCGCCGAGAAAGACGGCGATGAAGCCGATCAGGATCGGATCGAGCCCCATGGTCGGAAAGGCGACGTTGCCCATCAGGAAGAGGAGGGCGGCGATCGCGACGAGCAATGAACCGATCATCATCACCAGCAAATAGATCCGGTCGACCGAGACGCCGACCGCCATCGCCACCTGCGGGTTGATGCGGACCGCGTTGATCGCCCGGCCGAATTGGGTTCGTCGGAGAAAGAGGAGCAACGCCCCGATCGCGGCCCAGCCAACGACGACTTCCGCGATGTTGAGCGTGGTGACGGTGACGTTGCCGAGCAAGAACGTCTGGTTCGGCACGCGGTCGAGGCTGAGGTTTTGCGGCCCGAAGACGATCTGGGCGAGGCTCGAGACGACAATCGAAAGGCCGAGCGAGGCGAGAAACATCGCCAGTTTCGTCGCCGATCGCCGGCGCATCGGCTGGTACATCGCCAGATCGGTGACGGCGCCGAAGGCGACGGCGACCGCCGCCGCCGCGGGCAGGGCGAGCCAGAGGGGCGCGCCGAAGCGATTGGCGACGACGATGGCGGCGTAGGCGGCGACCGTGTAGGTTCCGGCGTGCGCCAGATGAAAAATCTGCGTCGTCGAATAAATGACGCCGAAACTGACGGCGATCAGCGCGTAGCGGCTGCCGAGCACGACGCCGGCCACCAGCAATTGGGCGATCAGTTGCGGATCGATCACGGACGCGTCCTTCGCTCGGCGCATGGGCGGGCGCCGGCCGCGATGCGGCGCCCGCCCCGATGCGCTACGCGCTCTTTTCCTTCGGCGGCACGAGTTCGGTCGGAATCGGCTCGAGCAATTTCGGCTTGCCGTCCTTGACGGCGAAGACCCCCATCGGTTTGGCGATGGTATGGGCCTGCGTGTCGAACGTCATCTCACCGACGTTCGACGCGTCGCCGCCGTAGACCGACTTGAAGACCGGCTTCTGGATCAACGCGGTTTGCAGCGCGTCGCCCTTGGTTGGGTCGCCGTTTTCTTCCAGCACCCGCCGGATCAGATCCCAGACGACAAAGACCTGCTCGTAGTAGTTGGCGCCGTAGTACTCGGGGTCCTTGCCGTATTCGGCGTTGTGCGCCTTGACGAATTCGACGTTCCAGGGATTCGGATTGGCGGTGTCGTAGTAGTCGGTGGCGAAGACGAACGTGTCGTAGGCCGCCCCAGCGATCGTTTGCGCGTCTTGCGTGAATTCGATGCCGACGATCGGGACCGTGACCGCCGCTTCGCGGAATTGCTTGACCAGGTAGCCGAGGTCGTTGCCGAACGAGACGGTGAAGATCGCGTCCGGGTTCGTCGCCTTGACGCGGGCGATCACCTGGCTGAAGTCGGTCAGCCCGACGTCGTGGATTTCCTTGGCGACGATTTCGCCGCCCTTGCTCACGTCCGGCCACACCTTGGGCGCGAGTTGGTCGAGCGCTTCGACGCCGTTTTCGAGCGTGCCGATGGTCGCAAGCCGCTTCGCGTCCGAATAGGTCTTCGCAAGCCAGGTGAGGGCGCCGGGCGTCGGGTCGTAGGCGAAGACCATGCGCGTCATCCAGAGAAAATCCTGGAAGAGTTGCTTCGGGCTGGCCCCGCCGCCGTTGAAGGTCAGAATCTTGTTTTGCTGCAGGATCGGAATCAGCGCCTCTGACGGCGCGCCGTACGAGGTCTGGAGGAAACTGATCTTGTTCTGCGAGATCAGTTTCCGCACCCCGTTGACGGACGGCGGCACCTCGCCGCTCTGGTGGTCGTTGATCGTCAGGACGATGTCCGGGCCGTTGGCCGCCTTGATCTGCTTGGCGGCCAGCAACGCGCCTTTGCTCATCACTTCGCCGAAAAAGGCGCCCAGCCCGGTCATGGCGAGATTCATCCCGCCCTGCACGGTCTTGCCCTGGCCGCCGACGGCGCCGCCTGGACCGAAGATCGCGTTGAGCGGGCTGGAATCCTGGGCCGCGGCCAGGCGCGGGAAACTGAATCGACCACCGGCGGCGATCGCCGCGCCCGCCGCCGCGCCTTTCAGCAGCAGCCGCCGGCGGTCGATCGCCGGCCGCCCCGTGTCGATATCCGTCCCGTCGCCGTCGCGCGATGTTCCATAAACCGCCACGTCGTGCTCCCTTCCGCGCGCGCTCCGCGCACCCTGTCGATCGCCCCGAGGCGCGCGCCGCCGCGCGCCCGACTCCGCTTGACGTTCCCCCCGCGCCGGTCGTCTAGGCCGTCGCCCGGCCGAGCGCGCCGGTCAGCGCGCCGCCGCGCCGCGTCTCCTGTTTGATGTAGTCGGCCGTCCAGAGCGCCAGCGCCTGGATGGTGCCGGTCGGGTTGTAGCCATTCATCGTCGGGAACGAGCCGCCGCCGATGACGAAGAGATTCGGAACCTCGTGCGATTGCTGGTAACGGTTGACCACCGAATCGGCCGGGTCGTCGCCCATGACGTGGCCGCCATGCTCGTGGGTGGTGACGTGGTAGGGCGGCTCCATCGGCGCCGGCCAGGTCCGGAGCGCGCCCATCTCTTCGGCGATGCGCTGCTTGATGCCATTGAGCCAGACGCCGCCGGCTCGGTCGTGGTCACCCCAGTTGTGGGTGATCCGCAGCGCCGGCTGACCCCATGGGTCCTTGACGGTCGGATCGAGATCGAGGAAGTTCGATTCCAGCGGCAGGGTCGCCATCTGGGAATACATGCCGAAGCGTCGCCGGTAACTGGAGCGGAGATAGTCCTTGAACCCCGCCCCCCAGAGCGGCGTGTCGGGCGGCAGGTTGCGGACCCCTTCGATCGGCTGCGTGTCGCCCGCGAAATAGAGAATTGGCGAGCCCCAGAGAAACGCGCCGTCGCTGTGGTCGGCCCAGTTGGCGTTCGGATCGTCGATCACCCAGCCGCCGACCGCCGCGCCGGCGTAGATCAGCGTGTCGCGCGGCATGTCGCCGCTGAACCAGTGGTAGTTGTGGATCGTGTACCACTTGCCGACCGCGCCGTTGCGGTTGATGCCGGACGCGAGCAGGAGCCGCACGTTTTCGAGCGCATAGGCGGCGAGGACGACCAGATCGCCGGCCGCCTCGTGGACATCGCCGCGGGCATCGACGTAGGAGACGGAGCGGGCGCGGCCGTCACGGTCGACGTTGACGCGCTGAACGCGGCAATTGGCCAGCACCTCCAGCCGGCCGGTGGCGAACGCGCGCGGCAGGGTCGTGTTTTGCGTTTCCGCCTTGGCGCCGACGTGGCAGCCGTAGTCGCGGCAAAAGCCGCAGTAGACGCAGGCTTTCCGATCGCCGTCGTCTTCGGACAGGATCGCGGCGGCGGCCGGGAAGGGGTGGTAGCCAAGTTTGCTGGCCGCTTCGACGAACGGCTGGTTGGACGCGCTCGGCCGGATCGGCGGATGGGGAAACGGGCCGGAGCGGGGCGCTTCGAACGGATTGCCGCCGGGGATCAACTCGCCGCTGATGTTGCCCGCCTGGCCGGAGACGCCCTGCTCGGCTTCGACTGCCGCGTAGTGCGGCTCGAGCTCCTGATACGAAACGGGCCAGTCGACGATGCGCGATCCCTCGGGGAAGACCTTGTCGCCGAACCGCTCGCGGATGACGGAGCGCATCCTGAAATCTTCTTCGCGCTGCCGCCAGAACCAGCAGGCCCAGTGGATCGAACCGCCGCCGACGCCGAGGGAAGGCGGCAAGAAGAGCGGATTGCCGGCGCCCGGCCCAACCGCCCACGGCGCGACCCGCGCCGTCGCGGCGCCATTCGGGCGCCAGGTGATCGGGTCGGTGTCCATCGTCGGCGAGATGCCGCACCGGGCCGAGTAGCGCAATTCGTCGAATTTCAGCCAGAAGTCGTCGGGCCCGTAATCCGGCCCTTTTTCGATGGCGAGGACGTGCATCCCCGCTTCGGTCAATTCGCGCGCCAGCACCGCGCCCGACGCGCCGAGCCCGACGATGACGACGTCCGCCTGTTTCGCTGCCATTGTTTGTTGCTCCCCCTGTCGCGTCGCCCCGATCAACCGCCCTGGCTCTGGTCCGATTCGAGGGTCGTCTCGGCCGGCGGCATCGGCGGCGTTGCGCCGCGGCCCGGCGGCCGGTGGTCGCGCCGCTGGTAGAAGAGATTGGGCTGCTCGTCGGCGAGGCGGCGGATGTCAGCGAGGGTCATGATCGGCTTGCCGGTCAGATCGGCCCCGTAGCGCATTTCATCGGCGGAATAGCCGTATTGCGCGCCGGGAAAGCCGATCAGCCGCCAGCCGGCCGCGTCGCGATTGCCGCCGTAGGCCGGGTCGCTGAACATTCCTTCGATCGTGTGCGCCCAGATCATGTCGAAAAAGCGGGCTCCGTCGCCAGCGGCGAAGCCGGGAACCCGGTCTTCCTGCAACGCGGCCAGGATTTCGTCCTGATCGGCGTCAGCCAACTGGCCGATGCGCTTGCCGTAGGACGCCTGGGCGAAGGCGTCGACGAGCCGCATGCCGTCGCGATAGGCGAGGCGCCATTCGGCGTAGGGGCCGGCCAGCGCGCGATCGATATAGGTCGTCACCCCGGCTTCCCGCGCGCCGGGGTCGGCCGCGTCGCCTGGAATGATCCGCGCGACGAGCGCGTCGAGCGCCTCCGCTTCCCGCAGCGACAGAAAGAGCAAGCCAGTCGCGTCGATCGTTCCTCCAGTCATCGTTTCCCTCCCATTGCGATCCAACCCTGTTCGTCGTCGGTTCCGGTTTCCGGCTCCGTTTCGACACCGAGCGATGGCGTCACGATGCGGCGTCGACGATGGCGATCGGGCGAACCGGCGATCCGGTCGCGCCGATGAATTTCAACGGCGTGCAGACGAAGGTGAAGCGCGCGTGACCGGCGGCGGCGAGTTCTTCCAGTTGGAGGTTTTCGATGATGTAGATGCCGTGCCGCGCCAGCAGGATGAGGTGACCTGGCAACTGACAGCCGAGTTTCGGGTCACGCAGGCCGATGACATCCCAGGCCATGTTGTCGGCGCCGACGGCGAGGACATGGCGCGCGGCCAGCCAGGCCGAAGCGCCGCTGTCCATGCCCGGGCCGCTCAGGTAGCGTTCGGCGTCATTCCAGTAGGCGGCGTTGCCGGTGCGGACGAGGACGACGTCGCCCGGTCGAATATCGACCCGCGCCCGGGCGCAGCACGCTTCCAGATCGGCGGCGGTGACGAGTTCGCCGGCGTCGAGCGCCGCCACGCCGCGGGCGGCGGCGACGTCGAGCAAGACGCCAGGCGCGAAGATCGGCGGGACCTCTTCGATCGCGAGGCGGCTGAATCCTTTCGTCGTGGAAACCTCCGCCGCGGGGATGCCGCCGTAAAGCATCTGGGCGTCGGCTTGATGGCAGATCGCGTCGATGTGGGTGCCGCTGTGCTCCATGCAAACGATGACGCCGGAGGCGCTGGTGCGCGGGCCGGTTTCCCCTGGCCGGTAGTCGTCGCCATGGCGGCGATGCAGAAAGTAGGCGTAGCCGGGCTGATGGACCGAAATGACCGGCATCCCCTGGAAGCGCGGCTGCTCCAGATCGAACAGGCGAAATTCCCGATCGAAAGCGGGCAACGTCGCGACGTGAATCGGCGCCGGCTCCGGAGCGATGGCGCGCGCCGCTTCAGACGGCCCCGGGCGCGCCCCGATGAGTTCTCCGCCGCGCCCCCAGTTTTCAGGCGGCACCTCATTGACCACGACGGTGATCCGCTCGCGTGGCGAGCCGCCGACACGATGCACCGCGTCCGTGATCGCCGCCACCAACTCCTGCCGTTGGTCGAACGAGCGTCCTTCGAGCCAGTTCACCATCACTACGGGCATGCCCGCCGTCCCCCTGTTTCATTCGAGCGGCGCGTCGAATCGCGCCGAACTGCTCATTGCGCCCCCGCGTTGGTTCCCCCGATATAGCGAGTGGCCCGCGCGGCGGCGTCGGTCACGATCGGAACCATGTCGGCGATCGCGTCCACGCTCATCCGGTTGGCTGGCCCGCAGACGCCGATGGCGGCGATGGCCCGGCTCGCGGCGTCGAATATCGGGGCGGCCATGCCGCGCACCTCGAGCCGCCATTCGCCCTGGTTGACGGCGAATCCCTGGGCCCGGATTCTCGCCATCTCGGCATTGAACGATTGCTCCGTCGCGTGGGTCAGCGGCGTGTAACGGGTGAGTCCAGACGCAACCACCCGGTCGCGATCGGCGGACGGCGCGAAGGCGAGGATCGCCTTGCCGGTGGCGACGCAATGGGCGGGGCAGCGCGCGCCGACGGTGGACATGACCTGGACCGGATGGAGCCCTTCTTCCTTGGCGGCATAGATCACATCGACGCCGTCGAGCACCGCCAGGTGGATGTTTTCCCGCGTCCGGTCGCGCAGTTCGATCATGAATGGCCGGGCCAAGGCGGGCAGGTCGAGACGGGCCGGACCGTTCTGGCCGAACTGACGCAGCCGCGGCCCGATCCGGTAGCGCACGGTCGCCGGGTCTTGCACCACGTAGCCGCGCGCTTCGAGGGTCGTCAGGATGCGATAGATGGTCGCCTTGCTGACCCGCAACTCGCGAGCCAGGTCGGAGACGCCGCGCTCCGCGTGCGTCGCGTCCATCGCTTCGATGACCCGAAGCGACAGGTCGAGCGATTTCAGCGGCGGAATGCGCACTCCCGTCATCGTTCCTCGCCGTTGTTTCGCGATGCGAAACGCTGAACCATTCGTTTCACAATGAAGGACGTATACGCGGACCGAATCGAGCCGTCAAGAGGCTGGCGCGCATTCATTCGCCGAATGGCGCCATCGATGTCGGCATCGACGAGTGCGCAGCCAACGTCGCCAGGTCGAAAGAACCCGGCGTCGATGACACTTTCTCGTTCCCGCGGCATGGGCTTGCCATGACGCCCGGCGTTATGCTTTGCAAAGCAAACGACCCGCGGCGCCTGATTGCCGAAGAGCGGTGGTCGACCCGGTGGGCCATATCTCGGCATGTTCGCAAGGAGCCAGATTTCAATGTGCGGGATCACAGGTTGGGTCGATTTCGAGCGCGATCTCACACGGGAACGCGCCGCCGTCCAAGCGATGGTGGACACGATGGCTTGCCGCGGGCCGGACGACGAGGGCATCTGGCTCGCGCCGCATGTCGCCCTTGGCCATCGCCGGCTGGCAGTCATCGACCTTGCCGGCGGCCGCCAGCCGATGGCAGTGGACGATGACGGCTGCGTTCGGGCGGTCCTCACCTACAGCGGCGAGGTCTACAACTTCCAGGAACTGCGCGCCGAACTGGCCGCGCGCGGTCACGCCTTCCGCACCCAGAGCGACACCGAAGTCGTGCTCCATGCCTACCTGGCGTGGGGCGAAGACTTCGTGACGCGGCTCAACGGCATGTTCGCCTTCGCCATCTGGGACGTCGCGCGGGACGAACTTCTGCTGGTTCGCGACCGGATGGGAATCAAGCCGCTCTACTACTCCCCGACGCCGCACGGGGTCGTGTTCGGCTCGGAGCCGAAAGCGATCCTCGCCAACCCGTTGGTCGAGGCGATCGTCGACGCCGATGGGCTGCGCGAGTTGCTGTCGTTCGTGAAGACGCCCGAGCAGGCGGTCTTCCGCGGCATGCGCGAGGTGCGGCCGGGCCAACTCGTGCGCGTGCGCCGCGAAGGAATCAGCAAGCGGCGCTACTGGTCGCTGACGGCCCACGAACATGGCGACGACCGCGACACGACCGTGCGCACGGTGCGGGAGCTGCTCGACGACATCGTCGCCCGCCAGCTCATCGCCGACGTGCCGCTTTGCACGCTGCTCTCCGGCGGCCTCGACTCGAGCGCCATCACCGCCCTCGCGGCGAACGCCCTGCGGCAAGAAACTGGCGGCGCGGTGCGCTCGTTCGCCGTCGATTTCGTCGGTCAGGTCGAACGCTTTCAACCGGACGAAATGCGCGACACCCCGGACGCTCCATTTGTCGCCGATCTGGTGCGTCATGTCGCGGCCGATCACACCGACATCGTGCTCGACAGCGACGAGTTGATGGACCCGACCGCGCGCGCCGCCGTCTTGCATGCCCGCGATCTGCCGAGCGGCATGGGCGACATGGACACCTCCCTTTATCTCCTGTTCCGCGCGATCCGCCAGCAATCGACGGTCGCCCTCTCGGGCGAATCCGCCGACGAGGTGTTCGGCGGCTATCGCTGGTTCCACGACCGGGAAGCAGTCGCGGCCGACACCTTTCCGTGGCTCGCCGCGCTCCGCCGCGCCGGAACGACCCGGGCGGATGTGCTCGACCCCGCGTTGAGCGCGCGGCTCGACCTCGCCGCCTTCACGGCCGACTCCTATCGCGACGCCCTGGCGGAAGTTCCCCGCCTGGCCGGTGAAGACGGCCTGGAGCGGCGGATGCGCGAAGTCTGCTACCTGCACCTGACCCGTTTCGTGCAGGCGCTCCTCGACCGCAAGGATCGGATGAGCATGGCGGTGGGCCTCGAAGTGCGGGTGCCGTTTTGCGATCACCGGCTCGTCGAGTATGTCTTCAATACACCGTGGTCGATGAAGACCTTCG
>JAICJJ010000044.1 GCA_025928535.1 Thermomicrobiales bacterium | reverse complement strand
GGTCGGCCGGCACGGTCATCCAGTCGGTTTGCGGGGCCGCTTGATTTCTTCGATCACCGGCCGCGCTTGCACGGTCTGGCGGAATTCCTCGAACAGCGGCAGCGCCAGATCCGGGCTCGGGACTTCGTTCAATTTCAGGTAGGCCGCGCCGCCGTTCGGGAAGACGAAGGTCGGCACGCCGAAGACGCCGAGTTGGTTCCGGCCCTGGAGATAGTCGTCGCCGATCGCCGGCAGAAGATCGCGGTCGGCCAGATCGCGCTCGAACTGATCGAGATCGAGATTCGCCGCCTTGGCCGCTTCGAGCAACGTTTCCTTTTTGCCAAGGTCCTTGCCTTCGGCATGCCGAGCGTTCAGAAGAGCGCGGTGAAACGCGATAAACGCGTCGTCGCCCTGGCGCCGCGCCGCCTGCGCGCCACGGAACGCGGCGAGGCCCCGGCTGCGGAAGTCGTCCGGCTGCTCCCACAGTTTCCAGTCAGGGCCTTCGGCGGAATTGACTTGCTCGAGCGGAAAATAGCGCCAATTGACGAGCAAGGCGTCGCCCATCGCCGCTTGCAGGTCGCGCAACCACATTGTGGCGCGATAAACGTAAGGGCAACTGTAGTCGTAGAAAACGTCGATTTCGACTGGTTCGCTCACGTGTCGAGACCTCCCACGGGTGATGAAGTATTGCCGCGCGCCGCGCGCGGAACCCGCTCCCTGGCGCGGACGATCGCCGCCGTCAACGCGCGGTCCACCTGCCGCCGCGTGTCGGCGATTTCGCCACGATTGTCGATGACGACGTCGGCGCGGTCCAGTTTTGGCCCGAGCGGCGGCTGCGCGTCGACCCGTCGGGTCGCGTCGGCGACGGTCAGATCGCTGCGGCGAACGAGCCGCTCGATTTGTTGGGCGCGGTTGGCGACGACCACCCAGATTTCATCGCAATCACGATCGAAGCCCGCTTCGATCAATTTGACCGCGTCGATCGCGACGGTCGGTTCCCGTGACGCGGCGATGCGTCGCCGCAACTCGTCTTTGATCGCCGGGTGGGTCAACGCGTCGAGCGCGGAGAGCGCCGCCGGATCGGCGAACACGATCCGCCCGAGTGCTGGACGGTCGACCGTCCCGTCAGCACGGGCGATCTTCTCGCCGAATCGCTGCCGCAGGGCGCGGTTGAGCGGCAAGCCCCGCGCGATCAGCGCGTGATAGACCGTGTCGGAGTCGATAACCGCGACGTCCCATTCCGCCAACCGCGCCATGACGACGCTCTTGCCGGCGGCGATATTGCCCGTGACGCCGATGACGTACGGCGGCGGGAACGATGGCGCGGAGTCGCTCATCGATCAGTCGCCGCTGGCGATGGCGACAGCGGCGACCGCACTGATCTCTTCCCATTGGACGTAGGCCGCGTCGAGTTCTTCCTGCGTCCGCTGGTATTCGTCTCCCAGTTGCGCGACCGCGGCGTGATCGCCGTCGATGCCGGCGACCGTCAGGCTGTCGCTCAATTCGTTCAGCCTGCCTTCGAGGCGGGCGATGTCGCGTTCCACTTGCAGCAACGACTTTTGCCGTTTGGCGTCCGCCGTCGCCGCGGCGTGGCCGGCGCGCTGGCCGTCGGATTTGGGCTGTGCGTCGACTGGCTCGATCGGGGTTGCCGGAGCCGGCTTTTCGCTCACCTGCCGCCGCCCGAGTTGCCGCTGATGATCCGTGTAATTGCCGAGCGTCTGTGTGACGCCGCCTTCTTCAACCGCCCAGACGCGTGTGGCGATCCGGTCGATGAAAAAGCGGTCGTGCGACACGAACAGGATCGTCCCTTCGAAGCCGGCCAGCATCTTCTCGAGCGTTTCCCGAGTGTGAATGTCGAGGTGGTTGGTCGGTTCGTCGAGGACCAGAAAATTTGCCTGCCGCAAAAGCAACTCGGCCAGGGCCAGGCGCGACCGCTCGCCGCCCGAAAGGGCCGAGATTGGTTTGAAGGCGTCGTCTTCGCTGAAGAGAAAGCGGCCGAGATAGGTCCGGGCCGATTCTTCGCCCATCGGCTGGGCGTTGAGGATGACGGAGAGCGGCGTGCCGTCGAGCGGCAAGCCTTCGTGGCCCTGCGCGTAGTAGCCCAGTTTGACGTTCGTGCCGAAGTTGATCCGGCCCTTCAGCGGCGCCAGTTCGCCGACCAGCGTCTTGAGCATCGTCGATTTGCCGGAGCCGTTCGGGCCGATCAGCGCCACCCGGTCGCCGCGCTCGATCTTGAGTTCCGGCGTTTCGACCAGGGTCCGTTCCTCGCTGCCAGATCGATACCCGACGCGCAGCGCCGAAGTCGTGACGACGTCGCGTCCGCTCCGAACTGGCGGATTGAGCCGGAGATTGAGCGTTTCCAGTTCCTGGGGCCGTTCGATTCGTTCGAGCCGCTCCAGCCGGGTTTGTCGTCCGCGCGCTTCTTTCGAGCGCTGCCCCGCCTTGTAGCGGCGGATGAATTCTTCCGTCCGCTGGATGTATTCCTGCTGCGCTTCATATTCCTGCCAACGGCGACCCAGACGCTCTTGCCGCAAGTCGAGATAGCGGGCGTACGGAGCAGGGTAATCTTCGAGACGGCCGAACGACAGATCGAGCGTCCGCGTCGTCACCCGATCGAGAAAGTAGCGGTCGTGCGAGACAATGAGACAGGCGCCGCTCCAGGAGCGGAGAAATTCTTCGAGCCATTCGAGCATGGCGAGATCGAGATGGTTGGTCGGCTCGTCGAGCAGGAGGAGATCGGGCGCGGCCAGGAGCGCCTTCGCCAGCGCGACCCGTGTTTTCTGCCCACCGCTCAGCCGCGCCACCGGCTCGTCGAATTGCGCCTCCGTAAAGCCGAGGCCCATCAGCACCCGGTCGGTCTCGTGCTCGATGTCATAACCGTTCGCCGCCTCGAATCGCGCGTGCAATCGGTCATATTCGGCCAGCAGCGCATCGAGGTCGTCGGGCGCGGCGTCGCCCATGCGCACCTCGATCTCCCGCATTCGCGCGCCGGTGGCAAGGGTTTCCGCAAGGCCGAGTCGCGCTTCGTCGCGCACGGTGCGGTCGCTGTCGAAGCGGGCTTCCTGCGGCAAATAGGTGATGCGGGCTCCGCCCGCCAGCGCGACGACGCCGCTGGTGGCGGGCTCGACGTCGGCGATAATGCGGAGCAATGTCGATTTGCCGGCGCCGTTGGCGCCGACCAGTGCGGCGTGCTCCCGTTCCGCCAATTGGAACGAGACGCCTTCGAAAATCTGTTCCGACCCGTACGATTTCGCAAGATCGGTGACGGTCAAGATCGATGCAAACGCCATGCGACCACGTTCCCCGAGAGTCCAAGTCAACGAAGATGCAAATCAGAGGCCGCCTGGCGGCGGCCACCTGAGCAAGTATACGGGCCTGGACGCTGGGCGACCCGACGGGCCGCCCGGGCTCGCGGCCGACATGGAACGGCCGCTGACGTTGCGTCGTGCGTGGGGTGTACGTACACTATGGCGACAACCGCGGGGGCGGGCGCGGGTTCAAATCCCGCCGAGGGATGGGACGATCCGCTCCCGACATTCAATGCCGTCAAATTGCCTCGTGTCGTCCCGGAGTCGAATGCGATGAGTTGGCCCGTGACCACCCGCCGCGAACCTGATGGCGCTCTTTCGACCGGGGGCGTGCCGCTGCCGCGCCTTGCCGCGGAATTCGGCACGCCGCTCTACCTGTTCGACGAGGCGACCTTGCGCCAGCGGGCGCGCGAGATCCAGGCGACCTTTCGAGCGTCATATCCCGATTCGCGAATCATCTATGCCGGCAAGGCCCTGTTGTCGCCGACGATCGTCGGCATTCTGGCGGAGGAAGGCCTCGGACTCGATGTCGTCTCGGGCGGCGAGTTGGCGGCCGGTTTGCGCGCCGGCGTGCCCCCGGCGGCGATGACGTTCCACGGCAACAACAAGAGCGCCGACGAATTGCGCGACGCGGTCGCCGCTGGCGTCGGCCTGATCGCGCTCGACAACGACCTCGAAATCGAGTTGCTGGCGGCGGTCGTCTCGGAACTCGGCGCCTCGGCGTCGGTGTTGTTGCGGCTCAATCCCGGCATTGCGGCGCACACGAACGCAAAAATGCGGACGGGAGCCATCGATTCGAAGTTCGGCTTTCCGATCGAAACGGGGCAGGCGATGGCCGCGGCCGAGCGCGTGGCGGCGACGCCGGGACTGGAATTGGTCGGCTATCACGCGCATATCGGATCGCAAATATTCGACCCGACGCTCGTGCGGACCACGATCGACCGCCTGCTCGAGTTTGCGGCGGCGGTTCGGGATCGGTTCGGCATCGAGCCGCAAGCGATCGTGCCGGGCGGCGGCTTCGGGGTCGCGGACGACGCGTCCGGCGCCGATGTCTCGATCGCCGAATGGGCGCAAGTGGCGGCCGACGCGCTCCGAAGCGGCGCGAATCGCCGCTCGTTGCCGCTCCCGGATCTGATCGTCGAGCCGGGACGAGCAATTGTCGGTCCGGCGGGCGTTGCCCTCTATCGCGTTGGCGCGCGCAAGGCGATTCCGGGCGTCCGCACCTATATTTCCGTCGATGGCGGCATGGCCGACAATATTCGGCCGTCGCTCTATGGCGCCAAATATTCGGCGACGCTCGCCAACCGGGATGGGGCGGGCGAAACGATGGAGACCGTCACGATCGCCGGCAAGTATTGCGAATCGGGCGATCTCCTGATCGAATCGATCGACTTGCCGCCGCTCGTTCCCGGCGATCTGCTGGCGATGCCCATGGCGGGCGCCTACTGCCTGGCGATGGCGAGCAACTACAATCTGGCGCCGCGTCCGGCCGCGGTTCTGGTGCAAGACGGAACCAGCCGCCTGTTTCGTCGGAGGGAAACGCTCGATGACATGCTGGCGACCGAAGTGACGACAACGGCGCTCGCCCGCTGAATGGACGACGGAGTTGCCGAAGAGGGCCGCCGCGTAGTAGCGTTGCGCGGTCCAATGCAACCCGTACCGGATCGGATGCGTCGAACGAGCCCACCGGGCGCCGGTTGCGTGACCCGGATGGAGGCTTCCGGAATGACCGATCGGCTTTGCCGCTGCCAAACCTGGATCGGTCGAGCATTTCGCCGGCGGTTGGACCGGCCCGGAGCGCTCTGGCGCTCCCGGCGCGGCGATTGAAGGGGTGGCCGGCAGTGCCGCGGAAAACGTCCAATACCTCGTCGGATCGATTGATGGCGGAACGCAACACGCCCGAGGACATCAGCGGCGGAGCGCGCCCGTATCCTGGACCTGGCGCGTCGCTCTCGATCGACGGCGCGGACGACGCATCCGCCGCGGACGAATCCGAGTTCAGTCTGGTCGATGACGCGGCCGGCTCAGCGGCGGACGCCGATCTCGATCTCCTCGGCGCCGACGCGACCGAAGAAAATGGCGACGCCAACGCGCTCGAGGTGCTCGACGAGTTCAGCCTCGCGGCGCTCGGGCCGGCGCTGGCCGAGATGGCCGAAGTCGCCGCGGAAGAAGCGGAAGACGATGTTTCGCTCGATCTGCAGACCGTCAATTACGACATTGGCGGCATCAGCCTTGACGATCCGGTGCGGATGTATCTGCGCGAGATCGGCCGGGTGCCGCTGCTCACGGGCGATCGTGAAGTCGAACTCGCCAAGGCGATGGAGCGAGGAGAATACATCGCCCAGCGGCGGGCGCTCTTGCGGGAGCAGGAACTCGATCCGACCGATCCGGTTCTGCTCGGGCGCGCGATCGTCCAGTCGTTTCGTGATGGCTGGCCACTCGTGGCGGCGCTCTGCCGGGAAGCGAATCCGGACCGTCAGTTGCCGCCGAAAAGCGTTTGCCTTCAGCGCGTGCTGCCGTTGACGCAGGTGAGCGAAGAGGTGATCGGCCGGGTCTGCGCGGCGGCGGCGATTTCGCCCGAGGTACTGGAGGAATCGCTCCGCACCCGCGTCATCGAATGGGATCTCCTGCCGTTCGCCGTTCAGAACATGATGCGCGATGGCGCGGAATGGCCGTCGGACGCATCAGTCGAGCAGACGCTGCGCGAAGCGGGCGATCGCCTTCGCAAGCGGTGGGACGATTTCGTCGAATACGGCGCGCGGGCGAAGGTCGGTTTGACCGAAGCCAACCTGCGGCTGGTCGTGTCGGTTGCCAAGAAATACGTCGGCCGCGGCATGTCGATGCTCGACCTGATTCAGGAAGGCAATCTCGGCCTGATTCGCGCGGTCGAGAAGTTCCAGCACCACAAGGGATTCAAGTTCAGCACCTACGCGACCTGGTGGATTCGGCAGGCGATCACCCGCGCCATCGCCGATCAGGCGCGGACGATCCGGATTCCGGTCCACATGGTCGAGACCATCAATCGACTGATCCGCACGTCGCGTCGCTTGCAGCAAGACCTCGGTCGCGAACCGACCTCGGAAGAAATCGGCGCCGAAATGCAGCTCGATCCGGACCGGGTGCGGGAGATCATCAAGATTTCGCAAGAGCCGGTGTCGATCGACATGCCGATCGGCGAGGAAGAAGACAGCAACCTCGGCGATTTCATCGAAGACAACAAGATTCTCGCTCCGGCCGACGCCGCGTCGCGTCAGATGCTGAAAGAGCAGATGGACGACGTGCTGGGAACTCTTTCGGATCGCGAACGACAGGTCCTGGCGATGCGATTCGGCCTCGAAGACGGGCGAAGCCGGACGCTGGAGGAAGTCGGCCGCGAATTCGGCGTCACGCGCGAGCGCATTCGGCAAATCGAGGCGAAGGCGCTGCGGAAATTGCGGCATCCGAGCCGGTCGAAGAAACTCAAGGATTATCTCGAGTAGAGCCGCCGGCGAGCGGTCCGACTTGCGGGCCGCGTATCCTGCCCGATAGTCTTTGTGCGAGACGCAACTTTGCGTCGCGTCGTGTTTGCATGCCCGGGAGGGCGTCGTGCTGATCGATCGGGCCAGAATCTTCGTCAAGGCCGGCGACGGCGGCAACGGGTCGCCGTCCTTCAGGCGTGAAAAGTATGTGCCGCGCGGCGGCCCGGACGGCGGCGACGGCGGCCGCGGCGGCGACGTTCGCCTGCGCGTCAAGGCGAATCTGACGAGCCTCCTCCCGTTTCAGTACACGACGCAATTTCGGGCGGACAGCGGCGGCCCGGGGCGAAGCCAGCAACGGCATGGCGCCGCCGGCAAGACGCTCTACGTCGATATTCCGCCGGGAACGATCGTGTTCGACGACGAAAGCGGCGTCGCGATGGCCGATCTGGTCGAACCGGGCGAAGAGATGATCGTCGCTCGCGGCGGCAAAGGCGGGCTCGGCAACGTCCACTTCAAGTCGTCGACCCATCAGGCGCCGCGCATCGCCGAACTTGGCGAGCCGGGCGAGGAGCGATGGATTCGTCTCGAATTGCGCCTCATCGCCGATGTCGGCCTGGTCGGTCTGCCGAACGCCGGCAAGTCGACGCTGCTTTCCGCCGTGTCGCGGGCCCGGCCGAAGATCGCCGACTATCCGTTCACGACGTTGCAGCCGTATCTCGGCATGGCCGAAGTAGGAGGTCTGGGCGGCCAGACGTTCGTCGTGGCCGATATCCCGGGTCTGATCGAAGGCGCGGCGGCGGGCGCCGGCCTCGGCCATGAATTTCTTCGCCATGTACGACGCACGAAGATCCTCGTTCACGTCCTCGATGCGTCGGGCGGCCTCGAAGGACGCGATCCGCTCGCCGATTTCCGGACGATCAATCGCGAACTCGCCGAATACGACGAAGAACTGGCGCGCAAGCCGATGCTCGTCGCCTTGAACAAGATCGACCTTGCGGAAGCGCAGGAACGGCTGCCGGCGCTGCAGGCGACGCTGCAACGTGAGGGGTATCAGACCTTTCCGGTCTCGGCGGCGACAGGCGCGGGCGTGCCGGCGCTGCTGAACGCCGTCGCGGCGTTCGTCCGGGAAGCCGAACGGCTGGAAGCGGAACGGCCGCGAGCCGTCGAGCGCCGCCACTACACCATCGACAACACCGACGAACGCGCCTGGCAGGCCCAGCGAATTTCGGAGCATGACTTTGCGGTGACCGGCGCCGGCATCGAACGATTCACGAAAATGACGAACTTCGACATCGACGAAAGCACCGATCGATTCCAGCGCGTTCTCGACCGGAGCGGCATCAGCCAGGAGCTCGAACGGCTCGGCATCGAAGCAGGCGACGTGGTGCATATCGCCGGACGGGAATTGATCTGGGGTGAAGAATACGAACTGGAATGAGCCTCGCGTCAGGCGACGTCGAAATTCGCTGCTATTGGTTCGGGACCGCTCCTGACGGCACGATATTCGGGAGGAAGCAACTGGCTGATCCTCTCCATGATCGCGTCGGTCGCCGCCGCCGAGGACAGCGGGCGGCCGTCGGCGCGAGTCGGCAGCGCAAATGGCTCGCCGATCCGGATCGTGACCCGTAGCGGGCGGCGCCGGCAACCGGGACCCCCTGACTGTGCTTTGGCGCCATTGAACGGCAGCCGCTCGGTTCCCGTGATCGCGACGGGCAAGATCGGGGCGCCTGAACGCACGGCGACCAGCCCCACCCCGGCGTGAGCCGGTTGCAGCGACGCGGTCTCCGAGCGCGTTCCCTCGGGAAAGAGGCCGACGGCGACGCCCCGGCGCAGGCGTTGCTCCGCGACGCGGATCGCCGATCGGTCGGCACGACCGCGATCGACCGGAAAAGCGCCGGCTCTTCGCATCATCCACCCCAGCGCCGGGTTCGCGAACAATTCGCGTTTGGCCATGAAATGAATCGGCCGCGGCATCGCCAGCCCGACGAGGATCGGATCGGCGTTGTGCAGATGATTCGACGCCACAACCAACGGCCCGGCTGCGGGAACATGTTCGAGGCCGACGATCCTGAGCCGGATCGTGGCCGCGAGCAGCGGCAACGCGGTGGTGCGGACGAGCCAGCGCGGCAGCGGCCAGAGCGTGCGAATCAACGGCGCCGAGCGCCAGTCGATCGCCTTCAAACGCGCCGTCACCGGCGTGCGCGATCCGCCGAGGACAACTCGCGCCACCGCTCGCGCACCCGGCGTTCGAGCAGATCGACCACCGCTTCGACGTCCATGCCGTCGGTGTCGATGACCAGCGCCCCCTCGGGAATCCGCAGCGGCGCCGCGCGTCGGTTGCTGTCGATCTCGTCGCGCCGTTCCAGGTCACGCTTGATCGCTTCGAGATTGGCCGGGAGACCACGACCTTCGAGTTCGCGGAGGCGACGACGGGCGCGTTCCTGCAGACTGGCCTGAAGGAACACTTTGACGCCCGCGTCGGGCACGACGATCGACCCAATGTCGCGACCGACGATGACGACCCGGCCGGTCGCGATGCGGCGCTGCGGCGCAAGCAACGCCTGACGCACCTCGGGATGCGCCGCGACCTCGGACACATCGGCTTCCACGTCGGGATCGCGAATCGCCCAGGTGACATCTTCGCCGTCGAGCAGGACATCGTAGAGACGGCCGTCGCGTGAAGACGGCGGCACGATGTCGAGATGACGCGATGTCGCGAGCCGGGCGAGGGCGCGTCCATTGGCCGGCGACACGCCTTCCCGCCGCGCTTCGAGCGTCAACGCGCGATAGAGCGTCCCGGTGTCGAACAGCATCGCCCCGAGTCGGTCCGCCAGCATCCGGGCCACGGTCGATTTGCCGGCGGCCGCCGGACCGTCGATCGCGACCACCTCGTCATGATCGGTCATCGTCAGTCCGATTGGTTTGCGGCTGGTCGTCGTTCGCAGCACGCTGATCGCGGACGCGTCGGCGCGTGGGCGTCGGTGGTTGCGGCGCGTGCGGTTTGCCGCGTCGTCGCGCTTTGCCTCCGGAGCGAGACGCAGCGTCGGGAGCCTCAGCGCGACGAGGGGGGCGCTCGACCTGCTCCTCGCGCACGTCCTTGCGCTTTGGCTGCCGCGGCCGGTCGTCGGTCGGTTGCGGGCGCGCGGGCGACGGCGGCGCCGCGTTCCGACCGGGTTGACCGGCCGAACGACCGCGCCGACCGCCAAACCCGCGTCCGGAGTTGGCCGCCGAGCGGTCGCGTTCGCGAGACTCGGAGCGAGACTCGGCGGCATTGTGGTCCGGAGCCGGGTCGCGTCTTCCGCCATCGCGACGCGTTCTGGGACCAGCGCGGTTCGGCGTCGAGGTCGACTTTGGCTCGTCCCGCCGAGCGCGCTGTTGCGGTTGCGTCGTCAAGGATGTCGCCCGAAGCCGGCGTCCACGATCCGGGCGGATGACAGGCGAGCGTCCGCTCGTGGTCGTCTCGTCGGATTGCTCCGGTTCGTGCAGTCGGACGGCCTCGAGCAGGGAGCCCAATTCCCCCGACGTGAGGTCGCGCCACGCTCCGACCGGAATCCCCGCCACCGACAGCGGGCCGATGCGGACGCGCCGCAGCCGGGCGACCGGAATGCCGGCTTCGTCCATCATCTTGCGGACGACACGATTCATTCCTTCGTGAATCGTCATCGTCAGGATCACGCCGCCGTGCGTTTCCCGCAAAATCCGGAACGTCTCGGGCTGGACGCGCTTGCCATCGACGACGATGCCGCGCCGGACCCGCTCCAGCGCCCATTCCGGCGGCCGGCCGGTCGTCAGGATGTTGTATTCCTTCGTCAAGCCGTAGCGCGGGTGCATGACCCGGTTCGCGACGTCGCCGTCGTTGGTGAGCAGGAGCAATCCGTCGGTGTCTCGGTCGAGCCGGCCGACGGGATAGACGCGCTCCGGCACGTCGACGAGATCGAGCACGGTCGAGCGCCCGCGTTGGTCGCTCGTGGTCGTGATGTAGCCGCTCGGCTTGTTCAGCGCGATGTAGCGCAGGCGCTGCGGTC
>JAICJJ010000494.1 GCA_025928535.1 Thermomicrobiales bacterium | reverse complement strand
TTTCACGGGGACCGTGACCGAAGGGATCATCGGCGCGCTCGGCCGCGACATTCCGCTGCAGCCGGGCATGGCGGCCTATTCGAATTTGATCCAGCACGACGCGGCGATCAACCCCGGCAATTCGGGCGGCCCGCTCGTCGACGCCACCGGCGCGGTGATCGGCGTCAACACCCTCGGCATCAGCGCGATGCCGCAAGTCGGGCCGGTGCAAGGGCTCTTTTTCGCGATCCCGTCCAATACGGTGCAGCGGATCGTGCAGACGCTGATCGCCTCGGGCAGCGTCGCCTATCCCTATATCGGCGCTCAACTCGTCGAACTGTCGCCCGACGTCGCCAGCCAGTACAACCTGCCGGTGCAGTACGGCGCCTATATCGCGCGGGTCGAGCAAGGCGGACCGGCGCAAATGGCCGGCATCCAGAAAGGCGACATCATCACCGCCATCGGCGGCAAGAAGATCGACAGCGAAAATTCGTTCACTGAATTGCTCTTCACGCACAAGCCGGGCGATCAGGTGGACGTGACGCTCCAGCGCAACGGCCAGGAGCAGCACGTCACCGTCACGCTCGGCCAGCGCCCGACCGGCGCGTAGGTCAGGGGAACGATGGAGCGGGCCACAGCCCGGTTGCCCGCTCCATCGCCGCGACCGCCTCGTTGCCGACGTCAGGCGCGGCGGCGCGGCGTTTCAACTGCGGCGACGAATGGTCGATGCGCGCCAAACCGTGGTCGTTCCAGACCGGTATGACGGGGCGACATTATCACGTGTCGGTCTGGAATGTCGGCAGAGGGAAGTCTTGAACATTCCTCGGTTTGATGCCCTCGCGTAGTCGCCGCACGCTGACCAGAACGACCAGCGTCCATTGTCATCCTGACGAAGGAAAGATCTCGACGCGCCGGCGAGCGTGCCGGCCCACGAACCGAGATGCTTCGGCTGCGGCCTGCTCTGAAAAACTCGGTTCTTCATGCCGTGAGGGCGCCGCCGTGCGGCATGACCACTCAACATGACGATTGAGGCTGGTCGGACCACTGAGCCTAGAGGCTGTGAGCGCCGGGTAGGTCAGCGACTGCCCCGGCTCAGATGACGTCTCCATGTCCAGGCGGAGTTCGGCGGTAGGTCGTGAGAGTGTCCACGTCAGTAAATCCGAGGCGGGTGTACAGCGCCCCCGCGCGTTCGGACTCCCAGCCGATCTTCAACGTTGTGGCGCCCGCCTTGGACAGGCGGTCCAGACCGGCGCTGATCATCGCGTACCCAATCCCGCGGCTGGAGTGCTCGTCCTCGACCCGGACCGGCTCGACCAGCCCGACGCCGGTGACCGGGTCGTGCCAGAACAGCGCGTACCCGGCGACGGCCCCGCCGGGCGCCAACACCGCCAGATCGAGCCGGGGATCGTAGAGCGTGGTCTGCCGCAACCGGGCTTCGACGTCAGGTCCATTGCGGGCGACCATGGGATGCTCCGGCGCCACGTCAACGCCACGGACCACACGGTCCACGAGCCGGTAGCCGGTCGGCAACGCCGCCACGGTCGGCCGGTCGGCCGCCGCCTGCCAGCCGGACCACACGTCGCCGGCCGCGGCGAACCCCCGCCCTTCGAACCAGGCGCCGAGTTCGTCGTCGTCGGCCGGCACGAGCGCCTCGATCACCGGCGATTCTTCCCGGCGTTCGAGTTGCGCCCACGCCGGCCTGACCAGGTCGTCCAGCGGCAAGGTCAGCCCCGGCAACCGGATGACGTCCAGCCACCAGGCGTGTGGCCACGCCGTCAGCACGGCCGCGGCCACCGGCTGGTCCGCGTGGTCGAACCACACCGGCGACGCGACCTCGTCACTGACCCGGGGGCGCCGCCACCACCACTGAAGATCCGCCGCTTCCCAGACGCCGCCCCGCGGCTGTTGAAGCCGGAACCGGTGAAGCAGCGCCGTCACGGCGGTCAACCGCTCCAGACCGGTCAGCAATTCCTGACGCATGGCTCTCTCCTGAGCCGCCGGGCGCCACCCGGCGGCGAGCGGTTCAGCCCTGACGGTCCGCCTGTGTTCGGCGCAATTCGTCGATGACCTCCGCCGTCGTGGAAACCCAGCCGAACTTGTGCGCGAAGTTCTTCAGCGTGGCGGCATGCAGATCGGGCGCGTAGGAGGAGACGGCGTCGGCGACGATCGTCGTCGGATAGCCATGCTTGAAACTCTCGCGCGCGGTCTCGTCGACGCAAATCTGGGAGACCGTGCCGGTCACGAGCACCGACTCGACATGGCGGGCTTTCAGCAAATGGTCGAGGTTGGTGTGGTGAAAGGCGCCGTAGCCGAACTTTTCGACGATCGGGTCGCCGGGTTCGGGCGCGAGTTCGTCGATGATCGCGGCGCAGTCGAGTTCGCGGTCGACGTCCGGGTAATGGCGCCGGAAGCCGCTCCAGCAGCAGCAGGTCGGGGGCGCGAGGACGGGAGACCATTGCCAGATCAGGGTCGGCTTCGGACCGGCCACGAACTTGGTGTAGATCACCGGAATGTCCATCTCGCGACAGGCGGCGATCAGTGCCAGGTGGGCGGGAATCGTCGCGCGCGCGTCGGGCACTTCGAGCGGCGCGCCGACCCGGACGAAATCGTTCTGCATGTCGACGACGACGAGCGCGGGATGCGCGAACCGATCGACTTTCATAAAACGTCCCCTGAAAAATGGCTTCGGTCCTCGTTCACACGCGCATTTCGCGCCCGGATGACGCGGATGCGATCGAGCGATCTTCGCACAATGGCGAGTTGCGATCGGCGTCGATCG
>JAICJJ010000491.1 GCA_025928535.1 Thermomicrobiales bacterium | reverse complement strand
CGCTGGCAAAAATGGCGGTTTCGGGTCGGGTTCACGCCGCGGGAAGGGTTGGTCCTGCACACCGTCGGCTGGGAAGAAGATGGCCGGGTGCGCTCCATCCTGCACCGCGCCGCCATGTCCGAGATGGTCGTGCCCTATGGCGATCCCACCCCGACCCACCGGCGGAAGAACACGTATGACGGCGGGGAACTCAATTTCGGGGCGCTCGTCAATTCGTTGACGCTCGGCTGCGATTGCCTCGGGGAGATTCACTATTTCGACATCGCCCTGGTCGATCAGGACGGGCGGCCATTCGAGGTGAAAAACGCCATTTGCTTGCACGAGGAAGATTACGGCGTGCTCTGGCGGCACCTGAACATGCGGACGGGCCGGACGGAAGTGCGCCGCTCTCGCCGCCTGGTGATCTCTTCGTTTTCGACGATCGGCAACTACGACTACGGGATCTTCTGGTATCTCTACCAGGATGGCGGCATTCAATGCGAGGTCAAACTGACCGGCATCCTTTCGACGGGGGCGGTCGCGCCCGGCGAGACGCCGACCCATGGGCAGTTGCTGAATGAAGATGGGTTGTATGGGCCGATCCATCAGCACTTTTTCAATTTCCGGCTCGACCTCGACATCGACGGACCGGTCAACACCGTCTACGAAGAGCATGCGGAAGCCGATCCGGTCGATGCCGACAACCCGTTGCGGGCGGCGTTTCGCACCGTGCGGACGCCGTTGCGCCACGAACTTGAAGCGCAGCAACTCATCGACCCGCTGCGCGGCCGGGTCTGGCGGATTGTGAACCCGGAACGACGGAACGCCGTCGGCGATCCGGTCGGCTATCGGCTCGTGCCGCACGGCAATGTCGCGGCGCTGGCCTCCGCCGACGCCAGCATCGCCAAACGCGCGGCCTTCATGACGAAGCATCTGTGGGTGACGCCGTACGACGACCGCGAACGGCACGCGGCCGGCGATTTTCCCGCGCAGCATCCGGGAGCCGGCTTGCCGGCCTGGACGGCCGCCGACCGGCCGATCGAAGCGACGGATGTCGTCGTGTGGTACACGCTCGGGAGTCATCACGCGCCGCGGCCGGAAGACTGGCCGGTGATGCCGGTTTCCTATGCCGGCTTTCTCCTGCAGCCGGTCGGGTTTTTCGACCGCAACCCGGCGCTCGACGTGCCGCCCTCGACGCCGCACCACGCCGACCATTGTTGCGCTGTGGAGGCGCTTGACATGCCTGCCGACCGGCAGAATTCGTCCGAAACGTGATGACTCTGTGCCGGTTCGATCATGTTGCGAGCGACGCCGATAGTTGGCGAGCCGCGTCAAAACGGCGCCCAGGGATCGGCGCCGCCCCCCCAAGGCTCTACGTAACGATGCCTTGCCCGAACCGGCGGGCGCCTAGCTGGACCGCGCGCCAGCGGGTGTGCCCGCCGCGCGGTCTTCGTCGCGCAGACGTCCTGCCTCATCGGCCCCGATACACGTCGGTGTTGAGATATTTCAAGCCAGAGTCGGCCAGCAGGGTGACCACTTGGGACCCCGCCCCGAGCCGTTGCGCGATGTGTATCGCGGCGATCACATTGGCTCCCGACGATGTGCCGGCGAAGAGACCTTCTTCCCGCGCGAGGCGCCGGGCCATCGCTTTCGCATCATCGGTCGGGACGGGAATGATGTCGTCGACGAGCGCCGGATCCCAGAGCGGCGGAGTGTAACCGATGCCGACGCCTTCGATCTTGTGCGGCCCGGATTGACCGCCCAGCAGCACCGATGACTCGGCGGGTTCGACCGCAATGATCTTGATGTCGGGCTTGTATCGCTTGAGCGCCGTGGCGACTCCCCGGAGCGAAGCGGCGGTCCCGACACAGTGAACGAAGGCGTCGATCTCGCCATTCGTCTGGCGCCAGATCTCGTCGCCGAGCGCAAGATAGCCCGCGATGCTGTCGCTGTTGTTGAGTTGGTCGGTCCAGTAAACGCCGGGAGCCTGGCTCAAGCGGCGCGCGGCCTCGATCATGTCGAGGATCAGCTTCCTGGTGGTGCGGCCTCCTTCGCTGGGCACGAGCGTCAGCCGCGCGCCGAAGGCGGCCATCTGGTCCAGTTTTTCCGGACTGAACGCATCTGAGCTTACGATGTGAATCGGGTAGCCTTGCACGGCGCACACCATCGCGAGCGACGCGCCGGTGCTCCCGCCGGTGTACTCGACGACGGTGTCGCCGGGACGCAGACGCCCGTCCTCAGCGGCCCGAGTGATGACTGCCTGCGCCATTCGGTCTTTCATGCTGCCGGTCGGGTTTTCCCACTCGAGTTTGGCGAAGATCCTGCCGCCGGTCGGCGGGACCACGCTGCGAAGTTGGACCATCGATGTGTTGCCGATCGCCTGAAGCACGTTCATCGGTTGGAGATCTCTCCTGAGCGTGTGGCCGGGCTGTCATCCGAGCGCCGGCCGAGCGTGAGATGGCGCATCGGCAACGAGTTCATGGCCCCGGCGGCCTCCTCTCGGCGCGATGACACATTGGCGGGCAGCCTCGCCGCGCGGGTGGCGCCGCGCATGTCCGGGAAGCGCGCCCGGAGCCGACTCTTACGATAGAGCGGGGCCAGGCGCGATCAAGTTCAAAAATTGGACCTCTGCGCGACGGCGATGGGACGTCGAACGCATGAATCGCTACGGCCAGTCTTGCCCGATCGCCATCGCCGCCGAGGCGTTCGCTGGCGGCACGCGCTTCTCACAACTCGAACGACGTCTGCCGCGCATGCCGAAGTTCGTCCTCGCTCAATAGACCTGG
>JAICJJ010000613.1 GCA_025928535.1 Thermomicrobiales bacterium | reverse complement strand
TAGGCGAAGACGACGGCTTGCGTCCGGTCGGAAACGCCGAGTTTGCGCAAGATGGCGGTAACGTGATTCTTGACGGTCTGGGCGCTGATGCCGAGCGCCGCGCCGATCTCGGCGTTGGTTCGGCCCGCGCTGATGCCGCTCAACACCTGCAATTCGCGACGGGTCAACGGCGACGGCCGCAGCCGCGCCGTCGCCAGCGATTCGCCGGCGCGCAGCCGCTCCAGCGCCCGCGCCGCGACCGAGGGCCGGGCGAGCGCTTGCTGCTCGATGATCGATTCGCCCGCCGCCGCCCGCTCGATCGTCTCCCGCAAGCGCGCTTCGGCCACGGTCTTCGGCAGGTAGGCGGCGGCGCCCGCTTGCAAGGCGGCGAGCAGATCGTCGTCCCAGTCGCTTTCGCCGATGGCGACGATGCGCAGATCGGGAAAGCGCCGGGCGAAGCCTTCGACAGCGCTCAGGCCCGGCGCGTCCGGCAACGCGGCGCCGATCAGGGCGACGTCGGGTTGGATCGAGCGGGCGAGGCGCAACCCTTCGCCGGCGGTTCCGACTTCGCCGACGATGTCGATCCGCGGCACGCTTTCAACCGCCGCAATGACGCCCCGGCGGAACAGCGGCTCGCGCTCCACGATCAACAGACGAATGCGTTCGGTCATGCGCGCGCCAGCCGCAAGATGCAGGCCGTGGACGAAGTCGGGGAGTCGGGGAGTCGGGGAGTGATGGTCGAGTAGTCGAGAAGTGACCAGCGGCATCCCAGCCCATCGTCATCCCGAGCGGAGTCGAGGGATCTCGTCGTCCTCCCCGACTTCCCGACCCCCCGACTCCCCGACTGGCGCGCCAAGTTCCCGCGCTACGGCGCAGCGAACGAGGGCTCGGGCGCGGGCCAGCGGCAGCGCCCCGATCAGCCATCGGGCGCTGAGGCCTTCGACCAGGGCGGTCAGGCGCTGCGCGGCGTCGTCGGCGTCGATCGTCGGCGGGATCGCGCCGTCCGCCTGACCGCGCCGGACGACCTCGGCGATCGAGGCGACCCAACGCGCATCGTTGCCCACGACGGCTTCGCGCAGAGCCGGCTCGAAAATCGCGGACGCCAGGAGTTCGTGCCAGACGATGACGCTTTCGACGACGGTCGGATCGTCCTGCATCTCGCGCAGCAGCATGTCGACGAGGGCGTCGGGAGCGGAGGCGTCGGCGGGCAAGCGCGGCCGGGTGTAGTCGCCAGCCCGTTCGTTGACGTGAGCGAGGGCGCGGCGCAACAACTCCGCCCGCCCCTCGAAGTAGTAGTAAATCAGGGCGACGGACACGCCGGCTTCGCGGGCGATCTCCTCGACGCGGAGCCCGCGGACTCCACGGCGGGCGATGACTCGGCAAGCGGCGTCGAGAATCTCGATCTTGCGGTCGCTCATGGGAGATAGCCTCCATCGTCGTCGGGCGCCGCGTGGCCTCGGCGTCGGCGATCGAGATTGACTGAATTTTCAGTCATTCCTACAATGCCCGCCACCCGCTTGTCGAACGCCGGCCGCGTCCCCCGCTGGCCGGCGCCTCGTCGCCGAAACTCGGTCCGCATTGACCGTTCGCGGCAACGCCGTTGCGAAAGGAGCATCCCGATGGACCACCCGGGCCAGAACGCGGCCATGCGGTCGAACGAACCGGCCGGGCGGCTGACGCGCCGGGCGGCGCTGCGCGGCGCCGCGGCGCTCGGGTTGGCATCCACGGCCACGGCCGCGTTGCCGCGCGCCGCGCCGGCCGCC
>JAICJJ010000095.1 GCA_025928535.1 Thermomicrobiales bacterium | reverse complement strand
TACATCAAGCTCGACGCCGGCAATCTCGTTCAAGCGGGGTTGATCCCGTGGGCGCAAGGCGGCTTCAGCCCGGGCGGCTACGGCTCCTGGGGGACGATCTGGGGCGCCCGCTTCTACGACAACGACCAGCGGAAATGGACGATCAACCGGCCCGAGAACACCAAGTTTCTCGAGTGGTATCTCAAATATGTCGATGCGATCGGCGGCCGCGAGAAAGCCGACGCCCTCATCTCCTCGGTGCCGAAGACCTACGGCGACGTATTCCTCTATGGCAAGACCGCGTTCGCCATGGAAGGCGAATTCATCCCGCTGGAACTCGGCGCCATCGGTCAGGGAGAACTTGTCGACAAGATCAAGATCGCCCATCCGCCGACCGTGCCGAATGTGACGCAGGGCGCGACCTGCATGGTCGACGCTGGCAACGTTTTCTGCATCCCGGTCAAGTCGAAGCACGTCCAGGAAGCCGCGGCGTTCGCCAAATACATGGTCTCCCAGAAGGCGCTGGTCGCCTGGAGTCTGCCGATCGGTCAGATGCTGCCGACGAAAGCCGCCGCCAACGACCCGGAGTTGCTGAAGCAATTGCCGTGGATGAAGACGTTCAACGAGACGGTCGAAGCCGGCAACATTCTGGCGCCGCCGCTTTCGCCGCAAGCCGTCGTCTTCCGGCAAGCGATGTCGCTGGCGGTCGATGAAGTGACCTACAAGCAGAAATCGCCGGCCGACGCTCTCGCCGAAGTCGAGAGCAAGGTGGCCGACGCGGTCTCCCAATTCCAGAGCCAGAATCCGGACTGGCAGGGCGAGTAGCGTCGGGTACGATGGCGCGGACGTCGTCGTGGACATGCGCTGAGCGCGTCCGCGGCGACGACCGCCGCGCCCGGTTCGTGGAGGCGTCGATGGCGACGGTCGAAGTCGCAGCGCAACCAGAGGGGACCGCGCGGTTGTGGCGCCGGATGCGCCGCGGCGACGGTCTTGCCGCCCTCGCCTTCGCTTCGCCCTGGATCGTCGGATTCCTCTGGTTTCAACTTTACCCGATCGTCGCGTCGCTCTATTACAGTTTCACGTCGTACAATTTGCTGCGCCCGCCGATCTTTGTCGGCTTGAACAATTTTCGCAATCTTTTCACCCACGATCCGCTTTTCCTCAAGGCGCTGCAAAACACCGCGATCTTTACCTTGATCAGCGTGCCGCTCGATCTCGCGGTGGCGTTGCTGTTCGCGTTGCTGCTCAACCGGAACATTCCCGGTCGATCGATGTTCCGCGCCATTTTCTATTTCCCCGCCATCATCCCCAGCGTGGCGACGGGCATCTTGTGGATTCTGATCCTGAATACCCAGGGCGGGTTGGTCAACGTTCTCATGCAGAAGATCGGCCTGCCCGCGTTGCCCTGGTTGACCAGTCCGCAATGGGCGATGCCGGCGTTGATCTTGCTCAGCCTCTGGAACATCGGCCCGGTCGTCGTCATCTTTCTCGCCGGTCTGCAAGATGTGCCGCGCGTGCTCTACGAGGCGGCGCAACTGGACGGCGCCGGCCCGATCGAACTGGTGCGGCGCGTGACGATCCCGATGATTTCCCCCGTCATCATCTTCAATCTGGTCATCGGGCTGATCGCCGCGCTCCAGACGTTCGCGCTGCCGTTCGTGCTTTTCGCCAACAAGCAGGACGCCAGTTCGATCGGCGGTCCGCTCAACTCGGCGCTGATGTATTCCGTCCAACTCTACTCGGTGGCGTTTCAGCAATATCGCATGGGGTACGCGGCGGCGATGGCCTGGGTCTTGTCGGTGATCATCTTCACCTTGTCGTTGTTCGCCCTCCGCGTGTCGGGGCGATTCGTTCACTACGATTGACCGGGCCGCCGCTCGGCGTTGAGGAGACTGCCGCATGGCGCAAACAGCCAGCAAGACGGTGGACCAACCGACCGCATCGGCGGAACGTCTTGCCGTCGGGTCCCGCCGGGCCGGCCTGACGGACGTTGTCGGACGAGCCGTGCCGCTGATCTTCACGCTCTTCTTCGCCGCGCTGTTTCTGTTGCCGCTCTACTGGATGGTGGTCACTTCGCTCAAGGCGCTGGACGAGGTCTTCGCCGATCCGCTCGTCTGGTGGCCGGCCCGGCTCGTCTGGGAAAACTACCCGCAAGCGCTGGCCCAGTTTCCGTTCGTCCGCTATTTCGCCAACACGGCGACGATCGCGATTCCGGTGGCGATCGGCACGTCGCTCAGTTCGGCGCTGGTGGCGTACGCGTTTTCCCGGCTCCGCTGGCGCGGCCGTGACGCGGTGTTCTACCTGATTCTCGGCACCTTGATGATTCCCAACTGGGTCACGCTCGTGCCGTTGTACATCCTGTTCAACAAGATGGATTGGCTCAATACGTACAAGCCGCTGATCGTGCCCGCGTTCTTCGGCGATCCGTTTTCGATCTTCTTGCTGCGACAGTTCTTTCTCCGCCAGCCGCAGGAATTGGTCGACGCGGCGCGGGTCGATGGCGCGTCGCATGCGCGCGTCTTTTTCCAGATCATCTTGCCGCTCTCCAAACCGGCGCTGGCCGTCGTCGCGCTGTTCGCCTTCATCAACAGTTGGACCGACTTTTTCAATCCGCTCATCTATCTCTCCGATCCGGACAAGTACACCCTGCAGGTCGGGCTGTTCAATTTCTTCGGCTTGCATGTCGTGAATTGGCCCGGGTTCATGGCGGCGGCGGTCGTCATCCTGGCGCCGATCGCGATCCTGTTCGTCCTGGCGCAGCGGGCCTTCATCGAAGGCATCACCTTCACCGGGCTGCGCGGTTGACGACGGTGCGCACGACCGACATCGTCGTTCGCCCGCCGGCGAGCGATCCGGAAATGGACGCCTTCTTCCAACTCGCCGCCGCGCATTTCGTCCGCGACGTGCCCGGCGAGATCGCAGCGTCCGATTTGCGCCGGTCCGTGGCCGAGGCGCCCGGCGCCGATCCGACCGCGGTGCGTGGCGCCTTCCGGGGCGACGTCTACGTCGGCGGCTACCTGATCGAGGAGCGGCTGCTGCGTATTGGCGGCGCGCGGTTGCCGGTCGCATGCGTCGGCGTCGTCATCACGCATCCCGATCACCGGCGGCAAGGGGTCGCGACCGCGTTGATGAACGATGCGGCGACCTGGGCACGCGAGCGCGGCCTGGTCATGCTGCTGCTCCACGGGTTAGCCGATTTCTATCGGCCGTTCGGCTACGTCGATGTCTTCGACCAGACCGAGCATGTCGTCCGCGTGAGCGATATCCTGACGGCGTCCCCAAGTCCGTACCGCGTTCGGATCGCCACCTTCGACGACGCGCCGGCGCTGCTGGATCTCTACGAGCGGCATTACGGGCCGCATCCGGGCAGTTTTGTCCGCACGCTCGAGCGGCAGGCGTTCGACCTGCGCATGTCCGCGTCGATCGACCCGCGCGTCTATCGATTCCCCGACGGCACGCCACATTCGCCGCCGGTCGTCGCCGTCGATGGAAGCGGCAAGTCGCGCGGATATCTCGTCGGTCCGTGGGGATCGCTGCGCGCATTCGGCAGCGAAGTCGCCGCCGACGATCCTCCCGCCGCGCTCGCGCTGTTGCAGTGGCGAGCCTCGCTGCTGGCGGCGATGGCCCAACCCCCGAGCGAGATCCGCTGGCCGTTGCCGCCCGATGCGCTGGCCGCGGCATTCATCGCCGACGCCTTCGCCGTCGAAAGCCGGTCGGTCCATCGGCCGTGGACCGGGTGGCAAGCCAGTCTCGTCGATCTGCCCGGCCTGGTTCGGCGCATGCTGCCGGACTGGAATGAACGGTATCGGCAAAATCCGCCCGCGTGGTCCGGCGCGGTGGCGTTGACCGGGGGCGACCAGGCCGTGACGTTGCAGTTCCACGGAGGCCGCGTCGATTGCGCCGCGCCGAGACGCGGCGATGACGCCGCCGCGCTTCATCCCGATGCGCTGGCGCCCCTCCTCTTCGGATTCCGAACCGTCGCCTGGGCGGAGGCAAGCGCCGAGGAGCCATGGCCGGACGGGCTCGCATCGGCATTGGAGAGCCTCTTCCTTCCGGTCACGCCCTGGATCGCGCCGTCCGACGGCTGCTAATCGGGCGCTGGCGCCAAGCCGTCCAGCAGCAACACCCAATCCTGGTCATCCGGCAACGACACGCGCCCGCTCGCCGCGTCGATCGGAATGGCGAGCGCCGCCTGCTCGCCAGTGGCCGGATCGAACCGCGTGATCTCCACGGGCTGCGCGGGCGCGCCGAGCGCGAGAGCGGCCTGACTGCCGCGCGGAACGTAGACCACGCCGCGCCGGCCGTCCGCCGTCCGCGCGGCGACGACGGCGAGCCGGGGATCGTCCCATCCCGGCTGCTCGGCGAGCAATTCCGGCGCGGGACGCAACATCCACCACGGCAGCGCGGCCATCAGGTCGGCGAGATGGCGCATGGAAGCGGCTCCGGGCAAGTCGAGCGCTTCGCGCCAACTCGGGGCCGGGCCGGTTTGCTCGTGGGCGAACGGCGCGCCGGTTCCATCGTCCCAACCCCACACGCCATGCCCCCCGTAGGCGACGCCGGCGGTCGGGGAGACGAGCAGGCTCCAGTAGATATGCCGCCGCGTCATCGCCGCGTCGAACGGCTGATACGAGTGCTGGGCGAGATGCCCTTCGTAGGGCGGCTCCAGATTGATGAAAGGACGTTGCGGCCGGAGCCGCCACGCCGTGCTGGGAGGTCCTTCCGGAATCCAGCGCAGATAGGCTTCGTTGTCGCCGTGGGCGCTTTGATAACCGGCGACGTCCATCCACGCTTCATCGACGAAATCGTACAGCGCCCAATCCATCCCGTGCGGGTGCAGCGTCACGGGGTGATGGCGCTCGCCGTCGAAAACGGCGCGGCCGATTTCCTTCCAGTAGCGGGCGCCCATGCCGTGAAATTCGGCTTCGGCGACGAAATCCCACAGCACGTGATGGGCGTCGTACCGCGCGATCATGTAGCGGGCCAGGAGGATCGCCTGATCTTTCGGCAGGAAGTGGCCGGCGTTGCGGTCGGTGTCCTTGCCGCCATGGAGCAGGAGCGGCACGCCGAGCAAGCCGCGGTCGTTGAGGGCGTCGACGCTGCGATCGAGCCGCTGGAAAAAGCGCGGGTCGATCGCGATCCGTTCGCGGCCGGTGAACGCCGTCTGCCCGTCGGCGTTGGCCGCCAGGCCGCGAAAATGGGGGGCGGTGAAGAGGACGGCGGTGAATCCCTTGCCGACGCGATCGACCAGATAGTCATCCCAATCGGCGGGCTCGGCCAGGTGCGGGCCATTCCAGCAGGTGTCGGCGAGGAAGAAAAAAGGCGTGCCGTCGGCATGCTCGAGCGAGCGGCACGAGGGCGCCATAAGAATCTGACAATGTCGGAACAGCGGGTTGGCTCCGTCGTAGTCGACGCAGGCGAACGTGCCGCTTCGGCCATGGAGGCCGGCGTCGGTCTGGTCGGAGCAATGCGTCTCGTAGCGCCAGGTTCCGACTTCGTCCGGACAAAAGCGGGCGCGCCAGACGCGGCCGCCGTCCCAGAAGGCGCCGACCCGATGGATCGCGCCGGAAGGGGAGATGAGATCGAGGTCGAGCGCGACGTCCTGGACCGGATTCCCGTAATCGCGCTCGCTTTCGAACGCGCTTTCCCAGCGGCCCCAGCGATGCGCCGCGTTCGTTGCTTCGGATCGTTGCTCGCGTGACGCCATTTGGATGGTTCCCCCTCTGGCCGCGGCGCGTCCGCCGGCCCGGCCGTCTCAAATCGCCGCTTGTCCGCCATCGACCACGAGCGCCGTCCCGACGCAATACGATGCTTCGTCCGAGGCGAGCCAGAGGATCGCGGCGGCGCATTCGTCGGCGCTGCCGGCCCGCCCGATCGGGATTTGATCGGACCAGTAGCGCAATTCGTTCGGATCGCGCATGACCGGCTCGTTCATCGGCGTGTCGATGAAGCCGGGCATGACCATGTTGACGCGGATGTTTTCGCGCGCGTAGTCGATCGCCATGACCCGCATCATGGCGAAGACGCCGCCTTTGCTGGCGCTGTAGGCCGGCTCGTTGGTCGCCATGCCGAGGTAGCCGGTGTTCGAGCCGACGCAGACGACCGCGCCGCCGCCGGCCGCGAGCAGATGCCGGATGCCGTGCTTGCAGGTCAGAAACTGGCCGTCGAGGTTGTTGCGGAGCAGCCGCTGCCAGACCGCCAGTTCGAGCCGGTCGACGCGGTCGTCTTCGTCCAGCAATTCGATGCCGGCGTTCGAGACGACGATGTCAAGCCCGCCGAACGCGGCCGCCGCCTGATCGATGGCGGCCGCGATCGAGACTTCGTCGGCGCAATCGGCCGGCAGCACGATCGCGCCCGCGGCCGGATCGATCTCGGCCGCGATCGCTTCGAGCCGTTCGCGGCCGCGGGCGATCAGCGCCACCCGGGCGCCTTCCCGCGCCAATCGGGTGGCCGTCGCGCGGCCGATGCCGCTGCCGGCGCCGGTGACGACCGCGCGCTTGCCGGCGAATCGATCGGATGCCGATGCCATGGCGTCGCTCCGCTTCATGCGGCGTTCAGCCTGCCGTCGTTGGACGGCCGCCGTTCGCTCATGGATAGGTCTCGTGCGGCACGTCGAAATCAAGCGCGTGCCCGCTGCCCGATTCGATGACGCATTTGAATGGGAGTTCCGTGTCGAGGAAATACCACTCGATGTCGTCGCCGATGTGCCCGACGGCGGTGACGCCGATGCCGTCGCGGGCGAACTGCGCTTTCACGCGTTCCGATTCGGCCGGCGTGTCGAACATGACCGCGATCGACGAGATCCCTTCGCCTTTGGTCTCGATGAATTCGTCCCAGGGGTTGCCGACGCCCAGCGGTTCGATGAGCTCGAAATTGAGATCGCCAACCATCGTCTCCGCCCAGCGGACGCGAAAATCGGCCGGTTTGCCCTTCCATTCGCAGTGATGCATCACCTTGGTTCCGTCCGCCTCGAAGATTTTCCACGGCCCCCAGCCGAACGCCTGGTGGTAGGCCTTCATTTTCGATTCGAGGTCGCGCACGGCCACCGAAACTTGCGTGATGGGATAGGTGATGCCGCTGACGGGCGAGGGGCCGGGCTCGGCGCCGGGATGCGGATGGACCTTGGCGGGGCGGACGAAATCGATGGCGTGGCCGCTGCCCGATTCGATCAGGCAGCCGAATTGCTTTTCGGTGTCGAGGTAGTAGTACTCGATGTGGTCGCCGATGTCGGCTTTCATGATCACGTCGATATCGAAAGCATCCTTGAACGCTTTCTTGACCGCGTCGCCATCTTCCCGTTCGTGGAACATCGTCGCGATCGAGGCAATCCCTTCGCCCCGCCGGTCCATGAATTCGGACCACAAGTTCGGCCCGGACAAGGGTTGCAGCAACTCGAAATTCAGCGAGCCGACGTAGACTTCCGCGCCCCGCAACGAATAATCGACCGGCCGCCCGCGCAACTCCGTCCGATGGTGCACCGGCGGCACATGATCGAACACCTGCCACGGCGCCCAGCCGAACGCTCGATGGTAGCGTTCCATCGTGCCATCGAGATCGCGGACGGCGAGCGAAATCTGGGTGATCGGATACTCGAGATTCGCCATGCCTTTCGGCAGTTCGACCGATGGTGCGCTCATCGCGTTCGCCTCCTTCGCGCGCTCCTCGCGGGTATGATCCGGGCGTCGGCCTGCCACACGGGCGTCGTGGCCGATGCATGCGGGGTTGGAGATCGCCCATGACGTCCGCCATCGCCGGCAAATCGGTCCTCGTCACCGGCGCGGGGTCGGGCATCGGCGCGGCCACCGCCGCCTCGCTCGCCGCCGCCGAATGCCGGCTCGTCCTGATGGATCGCCGGCCGGAGCCGGTCGCCAGGGTCGCGGCGGTCATTCGCCAAGGCGGCGGCGAGGCGATCGACCTCGCCGGCGACGTCCGCGCCTACGGCGACATGGAGCGGGCGGTCGACGCGGCGATCGCCAACTACGGCCATCTCGACATCCTCGTCGCCTGCGCCGGCATCGCCGAGTCGGGACCGATCGCCGAAGCCGACCCCGATCTCTACCGCGACGTCGTCCTGACCAACGTGGTCGGCGTGATGAACGGCATCCGGGCGGCGCTGCCGTCGATGCTCGCCCGGGGATCGGGCCACATCGTGGTGATCGCGTCCGTTTCCGGTCGCGTGACGTACACGGGCGAATCCGCCTACGTCGCGAGCAAGCATGCCGTTGTCGCGTTCGCCGATTGCTTGCGGCAAGAAGTCGCCCCGGCGGGTATCCGGGTTGCGCTGATCGAGCCGGGGGTCGTCGAAACGCCCCTGATCCATGTCTACCCCGATACCCTCGACCTCCTCCCCGGCGTCGTGCCGCTCGACCCCGGCGACGTGGCCGCCGCCGTCCGCTACGTGCTGGAACAGCCGCCCAACGTCAACGTGGCG
>JAICJJ010000374.1 GCA_025928535.1 Thermomicrobiales bacterium | reverse complement strand
TGGCTCGGCATCCGTTATGTCCAGGAAGGCTTCAAGCGCCTCGACGACCGCGCCCAACGCACCGGCGTCGCCCCGAGCGGCCGATCGCTGGCGGAAAAATTGGGCGAGCACTGAATGGCGGAGTCGAGAAGTCGAAGAGTCGAGAAGCCGGGACAACGTGCTATCGTCATCCCGAGCGAAGTCGAGGGATCTCGTCGTTCGTGGCGACACAAAACGAGGTGCCTCGACAGGCTCGGCATGACGGTTGGGAATCGACGCGCCGCTCCTCGCCTCCTCGCCTTCTCGACCGCGCCTTCTCGACTCCCCGACTCCTCGACTCCTCGACTTCTCGACTGCCGTCTTCAGTCACTTCCCCACGTCAGGTAGACAACCTGCTTCGTGCCGTCGGGCAACCAGGTGGTCCGGGTCAGTTCGGATGGCGCGGCATGGGGAATTTCGAGCACGCCGGGCGTTTCGGCGGCGGTCGTGACCTTTGATTTCTTCTGGTTCTTCTTGCTGTAGATGCGTTTGAGCGCCTTGAAGTCCTTGTTGATCGGCTTGGCGTTGTTGAACACCGCCTGGGCCGAATCGTTCATGCAACTGCGCGTGTTGACGTGGCCGAGGCCGAAGGCATGGCCCATCTCATGACACATCGTGTGCCGTTTGGCGACCGGATCGTTGTAACTTCCCTGCCGGAAAAAACTGTCGTTGATCTTGATCGTCGCCGCATAGATCTTGTCGCCATGGAAATAGAGCGTCGTCAGGCCGAGCCAGCCTTCGCCCGTGCCATAGGCGCTGTTGCAGACCTGGACCGTGTCGTCCCGTTTGACGCATTGCGCGGGATTGGTCTTGCCCTTGGCGATCTTCGCCCGGACGACGGTCGAGCGGTTCCATTTTTTCGCGGCGTATTTCAGGAAGCCGTCCCACTGGTTCGAGACGTTGTCGCCGAAGGTGACGGTGACCGGCGTCTTGTGAAATGGCCAGAATTTGCCGTTGCCGTTGACGTCGTCCGCCTGGACGACCGCCGCCGGCCCGGCGAGCAGGATGGCGAGCGCCCCAACGAACGCCGCTCGCCGCCCCTCCGTTCGCAATCGCATGATCGTTCGACTCCCCCTCTGTTCCCGCTCGCCCCAATTCGGCGTCTCGCCAGGGCGCCTGGTCATCGTGAGGCCGCAGCCGAAGGATCTCGTCGAACCGGCAGGAGCCGACGCGGCGAACGAGATCCTTCCTTCGTCAGGATGACGACGGCGCCAGGATGACGATCGATGCTGGCCGCGCCGCTAGCCCGCCAGCGCCTTGTCGATGTCGGCTTTCAGGCTGTCCCAACCGCGCCAATCGGATTTCTGGCCGTTGACGAAGAGACTTGGCGTCGAATCGACGCCTTTCGCCTGACCGTCCTTGATCGACGCCGTCACGTCGGCCGCGTGCGCCCCGCTGTCGAAGCATTGATCGAATTTCGCCGTGTCGAGGCCGATGTCGCGCGCGATCGCCTTCAGCCGGGCGTCGCTCAACGCTCCGCTGTTTTCCGCCCCCTGGTTGAGATAGAGCGAGTCGTGATATTGCCAGAACTTCCCCTGATCGTTGGCGCACCACGCCGCTTGCGCCGCCTTGAGCGACTCCGGACCGATGAAGGCATAGTCGCGAAATTCGAACGACACCTTGCCCGTCTTGACGTACTGGTCGATCAGCGTCGGCTGCACGTTCTGGAAAAAGCCGTGACAGGCGGGGCACTGGAAGTCCCCGTATTCAACAACGTGGACAGGCGCGTTCGGGTTTCCCATCACCCGGCCGTTTTGCGGAATGTCGGCCGGAAGCGCCTGCGCCGTTTGCACCTGCACGTTGCCCGGCGTCTCGCGGCGCAGCGCCCAGACGAGCGCGCCGACCACGAGCAGCACCAGCACGGCCGTGCCGGCGATCGCCAGAATGCGCTTGCGGCGCGCTTCGCGCTCGGCCGCGATCTTTCGGGCGGACCGCCGCCGGGCGACATCGGCGCGCGCGCCCGGTTTGGGTTTCGTGTCGGCTCGGGGCTCGGTCATGGATCCTCCTTCGACCTATCGATTCAGGTCGTCGATCAGCCAGCGTCCATCCTGATGGATGAAGGTCAGATGCGCCACGTCTTGCTGGGAATTGACGCCCGGCGTCGCCAGCCCATGGGTGTGCAGCGCCGGGTTGTCGAGCACGACCGTCGCGGTCACGCGGCCGTCGGGCAGTTGCCGCACGTCGCGCACATCGAGCAACGCCACCCGCTCCAGTTCGCTCACCGGAATCGGCGTCGCCGCCATCGCTTCGAGCGACGGCGTCGGCCCGTTCGGATACGCCTGCTGGATGCGCGTGTCGGTGTAGAGCGCCAGCCGGCGCAAGATGTCGCCGGCGTTGCTGCACGCGACCAGTTGCCGCATGGTCGCGGTGATGCCCTGAATCGTCGCGTCGTCGGCCGGCGCCCCGCCGACGGGCGTGGCGAGCGGCGTCGCGTCGCCGGCGGGAAAGACGGGCGTGCCATTCGGATGCGGCGCCAGGGCGCGAATTTCGGCGAGGGTGCGGGGGGCGACCGTGCATCCTTCCGCCCCCGGCGCGTTGCGCTGGGCCAGCGCCGCTTGCTGGATCGAGCGGAGATAGGCGATCAGGTCCTGGACTTGGGCATCGCTCAACTTGTCGCCGAAGCCGGGCATGCCGCCGACGGCGATGCCGTTGTTGATCCAGTAGGCGAGATCGACATCGGAATGCGCCATCGCGTGAATGGCGGTCAAATCGGCCGGTTTGGTTTTCAACTTCGGGGCTTCCGGTCCGTTGCCCGTGCCGCCCGAACCGTGGCAAATGGCGCAGTTGGTCTCGAACAAGGCCGTGCCGCGCGTCACCGCCGCCGGATCGGGCGCGGCCAGCGCGCTGGCGACCCCGGCCGACGTGTCGCTGGTCGTCGGCGTCAGGCGCGCCTGCACGAGCAGCAACGCGCCGAGCGCGAGGGCCACCGCGCCGAGCCCGGCCGTTTCTTTCCGCAGCGGCGAGCGGCCGATCCAGAGCGCGGCCAGCATCCCCGCCATGCCGCCGACGATCAGCAGCAACCCGGCGATGCCGCCCGGACCGAAGCGGGGCGGCGGCGGCGGCAGATCGACCTGCGGCGGCGTGGTCGCGATCGCCTGGTGGACCGTCACAGCCCAATCGGGTTGGCCCGGCGCCCGCACGATCGCTTCGATCGTCCAGTCGCCGGCAATGCTCAATTCGCTGCCATGTCCTTCGAAGGCGCCGCCGGCCGCCGGCACCAGATCGACTTCGGATTGGCCGGTGTTCTGGTTCGGCAATTCGAAGCGGAGCAGCGCCTGGACCCCAACCGGCGTCCGCAGGTGCGCTTCGTGGCCGCTGCCGAGTTCGAGGCGGTAATGGTTCGGGCCGGTCGCGCCGGGCGTGAGGTAGAGCGTGCCGGTTTGGCCGTTGGCGGAGAGCGGGATCGTCAGCCTTCCCGCGCTTTGCGCCAGCGTTTCCCGCGCCGGGGGATCGCCGGTCAGGAAGCCGACCGCCCCGAAGACGAGGAAGAGCAGGATCGTCTCGGCCACGATCGCGGTCAGAAAATGGGTGCTCCAGCCGCTCACGTCTTCTTCCGTCGTCGCCCGTTCGACGCGGCGCGTGACGATCAGGAGATTGAAGGCGCCAAGCAGGAAGAGCGGCGTCAGCAAGACCAGTTTCAGGATCAGCGTCTGGCCATACTCGGTCTCGCGCAGCGCCGTCAGGTTGCCGACCTGGAGCCAGGCGCTGTAGAGCCCGGTCAGCCCCATCGACGCCCAGGCGATCAACGCCAGCAATGAAAAACGAGGAAGCGCCCGCGCCAGCACGACCCGTCGCCCGGCTGGCGTCAGATCGCCGAGGAG
>JAICJJ010000161.1 GCA_025928535.1 Thermomicrobiales bacterium | reverse complement strand
GGGCGCGCGCCGGCGACGACCCGGCACCGCTGGCGCCGGGGCGGGCGGCGTTGCGCGCTGCGTCGCCCGACGCCCGGCTGGTCGCCGACGAGGTCATCGTCGCGGGCGACCGCGCCGCCGTTCAGGTCACGATGAACGGCACAGCCGGCATTCCCGGCCTGCCGGTGGCGGGGCCGCCGGCGCTCGCGGCCGGAACCGAATTGTTCCGCTTCGTGGACGGACGGATCGCCGAATACTGGCCCCTCGACGACGCGAATCGCCTCGCGCGCGCCTTGCCGCCGGTGTCGATCGGATTCTGGAACGGCGCCCGGCATGTCGGCGTCGCCCGCTTCGATTTGCCGGGCGGCGCGGCGATCGACGATTTGCAAGGCCCCTGGCCGCACCTGCTAGTTGGCGCCGCCGGCAGCCTGACCGTTTCGCTGCAAGGCGCGGCGTCGTACGCGCCGGCCGGCCAGACGCCGGCGGTCTGGAAGCCGACCGCGCCAGGTGGTCAGACGATCGTCCTCCGGCCGGGCGACGCGCTCGCCATTCCGCCGGGGGTGGCGCATTCGCTGCGCAACGGCGGCAACGACCCGGCGACGGCGTTCGGCGTGCTCGCGTACTCCATCGGTGACCTGTTCGGAACCGAATATTCCGGGACGCCAGCCGTGCCCGACCTGCTGTCGATCTACAACGGGGGATTCATCGGGAAACGCATGCCGCGTGGGAGCGGCGCGTTCACCGAGATCGTCGGCTCGGAAAGCGACGTGACCCTGACGCCGACGGCGCGGACGCTCTCACTCGCCTGGCTGCCGCTCTCCGCCGCGCAGACGATCCCGGTGCGCCGGATCGACGGCATCGAAGGACTCCTCCCCCTCTCCGGCATGTTGCTGGTCGATCGCTCGCCGCAGGGTCCGATTCCGATGCCGGGCGCCCATCCGCGCCCGTCCGCGATGGGCGGGCCGGCGTCGGCCGATCGCCCGCCCACGACAGGGAGTTCCGCTCTGACCTCGATGCCGTCAATGGAGCAACGGCTGGCGGACGTCGATCCGCCGGCGGGTCCCGCGCCGGTGGTGCTGCTGGCGGGCGAGGCGGCGATGTTCTCGAGCGGCTGGAGCGCGAAAACGACCGCGATCGGCGGCGACGCGGCGAGCGTGCTGGTCGTCCGCGTCGCCGACTTGACGACCGCTCCGGCCGCCGACGCGACGCCCCCGTCATGAGGCGAGCCGGCCGGGCGGAATCGCCGGAGGACGTGAGGTCGGTCTCGAGAACGACACGCTGTGCGGCGCGCTGTGTCCGGACGTAATTGCATCGCTGCCGCTTCCGCTCGGAGCGCCGCGGCGTGGCCACTGCCGCGCCAAGGCCGCCAGGGTGGATGGCCGCCGCGAGCAGACGCGGCGTCGCGCCGCGGGAACTCCGCTACGAACTCCAGACCAGGCCATGGGTCCTGGCGAAGCGTGCCGTCGTTGTGGCGATCACATCATGCATGGAGTCGCTCCGGTGCATCGGCCCTCCGTCGTTTGACATGGGTTGGCGACCTGACCCGTCTGCAGGACCACAACGGTCGTGACGCAATACGGGCGGTTGTCCGTGCCGAGGCAATCGTTGTCGGAGGCGCAGGGCAAGGCGCAGTTCTGCTCCAGTTGGCCGGCGCACAACGGCGGCCCCGCCGCCCGGGTCAGACAAAATTGGCACGGACTGGCGCAGGCGCCGGGGCAGGTCGGCGGGCGCGGACAGCGGCGGGGGTGTTGGGCGCGCGCCGCCACCGGGCTGCCGAACAGGCCGAGGACGCCGACGCCCGCCGACCCGACGATCGCCCGCAACGCGCCGCGGCGCACGAGCATCGACCTGGACAACCGATCGAACCGTTCGGGGTCCATCGACCACCTCCCGTCGCGTGCGGCAGCGAGTCAGACTTCCCCCCCGGCGTCGCGATCATCGCATGAAACACGCCAGACTTCGGCCACCGCCGGGTTCTCCGGACGACTCGGCCGAGGCTCCCGAGCCGCGTGGTCGTTCCCACCGGAAACGGCATGGCACAATCTCCGTCCGGCGCCGGCATGGCTCCCACGACACGGGCGCGGCGCGAGGAGGGGCATGATGCGCGTCTCCGACATCGCGGTGGTCTCCCACGCCGACGGCTGCGAACTGCGGGCCTGGGTGGAGAGCGAAGCCGACCTGGGCGGCGAGGAATGGTTCGCGCCTTTTCCCCTCTGGCTCCGGTTCCCGGCGTGGTGCCGCGACTACCTGAACCCCGACGACGGCGATCCGTTTCTCGCCGCCCTGCTCGTGCCGGCGATGACGACCGGCGAACGCCTGGCGCTTCCGGCGCCCATCTCGTCGGCGCTGCGCCAGGCCCTCCCGGAGATCCAGGCGATCTACGCCCGCTTCGACCCGCGGCAGCGGCCGATCGCGGTCGCTGCGCCAGCGGGCGATCGGCGGTCGCCCGGCGAGGGCTCCGCCGCGGCCACCGGACTCTTCTTCTCGCTGGGGGTCGACTCGTTCTACAGCCTGCTCAAGAACGAGCGCGACCACTCCGCCGACGCGGATGCGATCACCCACCTGATCGCCATTCACGGCATCGACCCCTGCTACGGCGCGTGGGACGAGCGCTTTCCGCCGGCGATCCTTGGCAACGCGCAGCGCGCCGCCGCGGAGTTAGGCAAGACGTTGATTCCGGTCGAGACGAATTTGCGGCGGGCGATCGACCCGCTGGCTCTCTGGACGATGAGCCACGGCGCGGCGCTCGCGAGCGTGGCGCTGGCGCTCGGCGGCCTCTTCCGCCGCGTCCTCGTCGCGGCAACGACGACCTACGATCAACTCTACCCCTGGGGATCGCACCCAGTCCTCGACCCCCTCTGGTCGACCGAGACCTTGCGCGTGGTGCATGACGGCTGCGAATCGGACCGGATCGGCAAGACGCGCTTCATCGCCGACTCGCCGCTCGTCCTCGACACCCTGCGCGTCTGTCCGGGCTACACCGCTGACTACAACTGTGGCCGCTGCGTGAAGTGTCTGCCGACGATGATCGACCTCTTGCAACTGGGCGTCCTCGATCGCTGCCGGACCCTGCCGCCGACGATCGATGCCGACGCGCTGCGCCACATGCTCAGGAATTATCGGGGACATCTCAACGTCGAGGGATTCCGGCGCCGGCACGACGCCTTCGCCGCGGACACGACGCACATGGCGGTGCGCGCGGCGCTGGCGGAGTACCTGGCGACCGAAGATGCCGGCGCGACCGCCACGCCGGCACGCCCGGCTGCGCACGGGCCGCTCGCGCGCTGGCGGCGCGGGCGGCGTTGACCGTTTGGGCAATCCCCTACGTCGATATCTCGTCGCAGAGGCCAGTGACCCCGTTGCAGACGAAGCCAAAGCAGCATTGCCCCGCGTCCGTGCAGGCAGCGCCCCGGGTGCCGCAGCAGACGCCAATTTCGATGGTGTCCACCGTGCCGCAGATGAAGTTGGTCTGGCAGACGCAACAGTCCTTGTTGGTCGTGCAGGAGGAAAGGGGTGCCGCGGGGCGGCATTTGGGCCGCTTGCGCTTCTGCTTGGCGACCGTGCCATCCTTCTCGCCCGCGAGGCCGATCGTCGCGAGCGCTGCGCCGGCGGCGCCGGTGGCTGCGCGCCGGAGCATCCGACGCCGGGAGCCGTCGCCGGCTAAAAAGCGACTCAACCGTCCGACCGAGGAGTCATCCATCGGAGTCCTCCCAATCCGCTGTTGCCGAGGCCGTTCCGCGCGCCGCGTCGCTCCCCGCGTCTGACGTGGCGGGGTTCAGTATCGGGCGCCCGATCCGGACGTCAATAGGCATTTCGCGATCGGCTCCAGGGCCCGGGGGCGGCATGGAGCCGATCGCGACGGCCGCCCGGCCGCTACGGCGTGCCGCCAGGCGCGAAGCAGACGCTGTTCTGACATAACCCTTGGCAGCAGTCCGCGCTGGCGGCGCAGGTTCCGCCCGTGCCCAGGCAATGCTTCTTTCGACAGAAGAAAGGCTGCTCGGCCAGCCCCGATGCTCCGCATTGTTTGGAGCAGCAGTCGGCGGGGATCGTGCACGTCACGCCGACCCCGAGTTTGTGGCAGCGATGGTGGCTGCGTCCCGCCGAACGCGCGGCGGCCGCGGCCGGCCCGCCGGCGACGAGGCCGGCGACGCCGAGCCAGAGCGCGGCGCGGCGGGTTCTGGTGGTGGACAGGGCCTTCGTCCAATCGTCGAAGCCGGCGCGGGCCATGATCCGTCCTCCTCTCGCGGGGTCGACCGGCCGGAGCGATCGCCGCGGACCGGCGAGCCAGCCTTGCCTGCAGTCTACGCCTGCGCGGAGACACATGCACCGTGCGAATTGCCTGATCGGTTACGGGGGTTTCGCGCGAACATGGAGGGCCAGCATCGACGCGACATACAATGTTCATTGACAAGATTGAACATCGGCGATAGCCTGTCGGTGCTTCAAAAGCATGGTCCCGTGTCGGAGCAGCGGAACGCGGTCGGACGTGCGCGCCGCGGAGGGGGGAATCGATGGACAGCGGTCGATTCGATTGTCTTGCGCGGACGATCGGAGCGCGCGCCACGCGCCGCGCGGCGCTGCTCGCGTTGGCGGGCGCCGGGTTGGGCGGCGCGCTCGGCGTCGCCGGTCTGGACGAAGCCGCGGCCAAATGCAGCGCGAAAAAACCGTGCGGCTCGTGCGCCACCTGCAAAAAGGGGAAATGCAAGGCGAAGCCGGGCGGCACGGTTTGCGCCGACGGCGGCGGCACGTGCAAGAAGAAGGCGTGCGTTTGCCCGAACGATTCGTGGCTCTGCCCGCCGGCCGCGCTCTGCTGCCCAAATGGCAAGACCTGCCATCCGGCCATCCCCAGTTGCGGCGAATGCCCGCCCGGCAACGATGTCTGCAATCCGGACGGCTTTACGGTCTGTGGGAGCAACATGGCGAGCGATTCCGGCTTTTGCGGCTGCGTGACTTCGGTGGAGAACACGACGGTCTGCACGTCGTTCGCCGGCCATTGCTTCGCCTGCACGACCGATCAGGCGTGCTCCGACGAACTCGGCGTGGCCGCCATCTGCATCGCTTCGCCGTGCAATTGCAGCGAGGAAACCGCCTGCGTCGTCGCCGCCTGCGATTCGGCCGGCGTCACCCGATCGGGCGCGCGGTGGCGGCCCCTGGCGCAGCCGAAGGCCGCGCAAGCGGGGGCATAGCGGCGATCGAGTCCTCGGCTCCCGCCGTCCGGACGCCCTTGCCGAAACCAGGGGGCGCGCGTCAACGATTTGCGGCGCGTCGCCCCTTGGTCATCCTGAGTCGACCGACCAGCCACGATCGTCATCCTGACGCAGGAAGGATCGCGGCATCGCCGCCGCGGATGCCCGCGAACCGAGATGCGGCGGCGGCGTCCTCACCAGGACGGGGCGCGGCGGCGCGGCAAAACCTCGAACCGCGTCCGAAACCACCGGCGCCGTTGACGAACAGGCGATTCATCGGTAGCGTCTCGACGCGCGCCCCACGAGCATTCGCTCCCGGGAGCGAGCGGGCCGCGCAACCGACGGGGAGGAATGAGGAGATGGATCAGATTCGCTTCGATCGCCTGGCGCGGATGGTCGGCGGCCGCGCCAGTCGCCGCGCCGCGCTCGTCGCCCTGGCGGGGGCTGGCCTCGGCATCGCGGGGGTTGACGAAGCCGCGGCGAAATGCGGCAGGAACAAGCCGTGCGGCCTCTGCAAGCGATGCAGGAATGGCCGGTGCGAGAAGCGCAAGAACGGTTCGATCTGCGCCGTCGATGGCGGCATGTGCCAGGGCAAGAAGTGCATCTGTCCGAGCGACGCCTGGCTCTGCAAGCAAGCGCCGGCCTGCTGCGACACCGGCCAGGCGTGCTTCGTCGATGTCTTCGGGGCCGCCGGTTGCGGCGCCTGTCCGGTGGTGGGCGATCTCTGCGTCGATGACGTGCCGCAATGCGGGCAATTTGGCCCCGAAGTATTCGAGGTGTGCGGTTGCGTGACCTCCGTCGAAGGCCGCACCGTCTGTTCGTCGGGGTTCTTCGACTGCGTCGACTGCGCGACCGATCAGGACTGCACTGATGCGTTCGGCGTGCCCGCCGTCTGTCTCAGCGTTGCCGCCGAATGCTCCGGCTGCGACTCCTCGACGATTTGCATGACCGCGACGTGCGAAGCGCCGCTGGCGGGCGCAGCGAGCGGAAGGGGTCGGGCCCTGAAGCGCTGGCCCCGCTCCAGGATCACGCCGACGGCGTCGCGCTGAACGAACGTGGCGCGGCCCCGAGTCGATCGGGACCGCCCTCGACCGCCCGAACGCCCGTCCTCGGGCCATCCCGAGCGATGTCGCGGGATCGCGTCGTGCTTGCCGACTGGCCGTCTTGCCGGCTCGCCGTGGCTGGGGGCGGGGAGCGCGAACGGCTGCCGCAGGCGGCCGAAACCGACAATTGACGTAGAGACATTTGAAATGTAGTCTGTAAATGTTCCAACAACTCAATATCCCGATATCCCGACGGAGCAGCGGGTTGTGCCGTGCGGACGAACCACGGAGGGGGTTCGATGGACGAGGTTCGCTTCGATCGTCTTGCGCGCATGGTCGGCTCCCGAGCGAGCCGGCGCGCCGCGCTCGTCGTCCTGGCCGGGGCCGGGCTTGGCAGCGCGCTGGGCATCGCGGGGATGGGCGACGCCGAGGCGGCCAAATGCAGCAAGAAGAAGCCGTGCGAAGGCGTGTGCGTCCGCTGCAAGCAAGGCAAGTGCAAGAAGGCCAAGGCGGGAGCGACCTGCGCCGCCAGCGGC
>JAICJJ010000201.1 GCA_025928535.1 Thermomicrobiales bacterium | reverse complement strand
GATCGCGGCGTATTGCACGGCGCGCGGCTTCGGCGCCGAACGACATGGCGGCCGCTGGCTCGTCGCCGGTTCGGCGGCGGCGGCGCTGGCGCTGCTGACCCGGCAGCAAGGCGCGCTGATCCCGCTCGCCATCGCCGTCTTCCTGCTCCTGACCGGCCGGCTGCGGCCGAATCGGGTCGGGCTGGCGACGCTGCTCCAGATCGGGGCGCTGCCGGTCGCGGCCGGGGCGGGCTATCTCTTCTGGCTTCGCTTCGTCAACGACGTGCCGTCGGTGCAGCAATCGGTCCTGCGCGAAGCGGCCGCTCAAGGCTGGCCGGGAACCTGGCTGCTGCTCCAGCGGCTGACGGTCTACGAGTTGGCCTATGTTGGGTTGTTCGCCTTGCCGATCGCCGTCGCCGCGCTCCCCACCGGGCGTCGCTTGCTGGCGTCGATGTCGGGGCGGGGGCGGCTCGTCTTCGCAATCTGGGAAGGGGTCTTGCTGCTCGGGGTCGGCGCGGCTTGGGCGGCCGGCCGGCGGATGCCGTATATCCCGCAATTTTTCGGCTCGGGCGGCCTCGGCCCGCCCGATGTCCTCGGCTCGCGGCCGCGAATTTTCGACGCGAACGCCCTCGGCTGGCTGACCGTCGTCTGCGTCGGCGCGTCGCTGCTGCTGGCGTTGCTGGCCGCGCGCGGGGCCGGGGCGCCGCCCCCGTCGCGGCGGGCGAAAGCGGGGCTGGTCCTGGCGATCGGGCTCGGGCAGGTCGTCGGCGTCTTGCCGCCGTCGTATCACTATCTCGGCTGGACGGCCGGCTCGCTCGACCGCTATCTCTTGCCGTTGCTGCCGTTCGCGATCGCGCTCGCGCTCTGGGCGGCGCGCGGCGTGCGTCTGGCCCTCCCGCTCGGCTGGCTGGTCGTCGCGCTGCTGGCCGCCTTTTCGATCGCCGGCACGCGCGACTACCTCGTTTTCATGGACGCCGTCTGGAACATGGCGCGGACGGCCAACGCCGCCGGCGTGCCGAACGAGCGGCTCGACGCCGGCTCGGCCTGGGACGGCTACCACCTCTACGAATTGTCGGTGGCGGGCCATATCAAGCCGCGCGCCCTGACCAAGGGGCCGTGGTGGGTCTATTTCTACGCCCCGGCGACCGATTCGAGTTACGTCGTCGCGACCGTGCCGCAACCGGGCTACGTCGTCGCCATGACGCGATCGTATCCGGCGTGGCTGGCGCGCGGGCCGACCAGGCTCTATCTGCTGCGGCGGCTCTGGTCGCCGTGGCCGGCGCGGCCGATGCGATAGCGATGGTTGGCCAGGGAGCGAACGACGCGAGCGAGGAGGGTCGAGCGATGCGACGTCATGCGGCGCTCTTTCTGTTCGTCGCGCGGGCGCCTGTGCCCGGCGCGACCAAGACGCGCCTCGGCGCCTCGATCGGCATGGCGCCGGCGGCCGCGCTTTACGAGGCGTTCTTGCGCGACCTCGCCGCGCGTTTCACGCCGCGCGCCGGCGACAACCCCGGCTACGATTTCGGCTGGGCGCACACGCCGGCGGAGATCGATTTCCGCCGAACGCTGATCGAAATCGGCTGCGCGCCATCCCCGGCGTCGACGCGGTTCGTGCCGCAATGCGGCGACGGCCTCGCCGCCCGCCTGGAAAACCTGTTTCGCTGGGCGGCTGACGACGGGTACGAACGGGTCGTCATCGCCGCCTCCGATTCGCCACATCTGCCGCGGGCGGCGGCGGACGCGGCGCTGGCGGCGTTGCTCGATCATGATCTCGTCCTCGGCCGGACATTCGACGGCGGGTACTATCTGATCGGGTTGCGCGGCGTGCACGACGTGCTGGCCGGCGCGCCGATGAGCAGCGGCCGGGAAGCCGACGCGCTGGTGGCGCGCGCGGCGGCGCTCGGCTTGCGGACCGCCGAATTGCCGCCGACCTTCGATGTCGACGTCGTCGCTGACCTCGACCTGCTGACGGCGGCACTTGCGCCGGACGGCGCGGCCGCACCCGCCGCGTGGGACGCGCTTTGCCAGCTTACCCTGGCGCGCGGATGGCCGGAGATCGGCTGCCCGCTGGCAAAAGACGACGCAATCCCTTTGCTTGATATATAGTTTGCGTCGTCAAGATTGCCGCGCGTGAGGTCTTGATCGCCAAGCGCCGCCCGGCCGTGGCCGGATTGGCGCGGCGGCTCGCGCGCAGGAGGGCAGACGATGCCGACGAAATCGATCGCAACGCACGACACCACCAATGAAGCATCGCCGGAACAGGCCGCGGGCACGACCAACGGCGCCGCGGCGAACGGGTCGGCCGACGTTGTCGAACTCGACCTGACCGATCCGCAGTTCATGGCGACCGCCTACGACACCTACGCCAAAATGCGCGAGGAAGGCCGGGTGGCGCGAGTCCGCTTCGCCCGCCCCGAAAACGAGACCGAAGAGGAAGCCAGGCGCAACGCTTTTTTCCGGCGCGACACCTGGTTTGTCACCCACTACGACGACGTGGTCGAGACGTTGCTGGACGACCGCTTTTCGGTCGATGTTCGGTCCCGCGCGGCGGCCGAAGATGGCAAGGAACCGGAAGTTCCGGAAGAATTCCGGCCGCTCGCCCGCAGCCTGCTGACGATCGACCCGCCCGATCACGACCGGATTCGCAAACTGGTGCAGCCGAGTTTTACCGGCCGGACGATGAACGCGATGCGCGGCAAGATCGAAGAGATCGTCAACGATCTGCTCGACAAGGCCGAGCAAGCGGCCGCCGAACGCGGCGAAACGGCGCCGAACCGCCGGTTGGAACTTGTCGAAGCCCTGGCCTATCCCTTCCCGGTGACGGTCATTTCCGATCTCCTCGGCATCCCGCGCGAAGACCGCGAACGAATTCGCGGGTGGACCGAAAATCTGCTGCGGGTCGATCGCGCCCGCGACCGCGGCATGAACGAAGAGGTGCGCGCCGGGTTGCGCGAATTCACGTCGTATCTGCAGGAATTGTTCGAGCGCAAGCGCCGCGAGCCCACCGACGACATGATCAGCAACTTGGTGCAGACCGCGGAAGACGGCGACATCCTGACCGAAGAAGAGTTGCTGGCGACGGTCTTCCTGATGTACCTGGCCGGGCATGTCACGACCGTCAATCTGGTCGGCAACGGCGTCGTCGCGCTGCTGACCCACCCCGAGCAATGGGCCAGGCTCACGGCCGATCCGGCGCTGGCGAAAAACGTGGTCGAAGAAACGCTGCGCTATTGGGGGCCGGTCGATTTCGTCGGCCGCCGCATCGCGACGCAGGAAATGGACGTCGCCGGCACGACGCTGGAGCCGGGCGAAGAAGCGACGGTCAGCTTGGCGGCAGCGAACCGCGATCCGGCCAAATTCGCCAATCCCGACGCCTACGAAATCACGCGGCCGGACGCCAATCGGCACGTCGCCTTCGGCAAGGGGATTCACGTCTGCCTCGGCGCGCCGCTGGCGCGGACCGAAGGGCAAGTCGCCTTCGAGACGCTGGCCCGGCGCTATCCGCATCTTCGCCTCGCCGTGCCGGCGGACGATGTGACATGGGGCGGCAGTTTCCTGCGCGGCTTCCGGCAGGTGCCGTTGCTCTTCTAGCGTCGCCGACCATGGGGAACGGGATGGACGACGAAGGATTCGAAACGGTCGCCAACGTCGGCGACATGAGCCCCGGCGAGTTGATGTACGTCGAAGTCGGCGGCGAGCCGATTTGCCTGATCGACCTCGACGGCGAGTTCTACGCGCTGGGCGACATCTGCACCCACGAAGGGGCCTCGCTCGCCGATGGCCAGATCATCGGCGACGAGCTCGAATGCCCGCTGCATGGCGGCGCGTACGACATCCGGACCGGGCGGGCCGTCGGCCCGCCGGTCGTCGAAGGCGCGAAGACCTACCGGGTGCGGGTCGTCGGCGACGAGATTCAGGTCGCGCCGTCCTGAAAGGGCGCCGACCGATCGCTCCAATTACCCGTCGCCGCGAGCAGCGCGGCCGGTTTTCATGGTCATCCTGAGCCCGCAGGCGAAGGATCTTGGTCAGGCGGAAGATGCGTTTCCGTCGGCCGAGATCCTTCCTGCGCCAGGATGACCAATGACCCTCGCTGGCCCCCTGTGCCGCCGGCGCTTCCAGCCCGGAGGGCGCCGACGTATGATGGGCTCGACCATGCGCCGTGGGCGCAGATCGAGAGGATGTCGTCATGACCGACGCCGCCGGCGCCGCCGTCCTGCAGCGCTATCACGCCATCACCGACCATCGCTCCGCGGACCTCGACGAGCAGTACGCCGGCTCCCTCGATCCTGAACTCCGGCCCCACCCCTACAAGGTCTATCCGACCCTGCCGCCGATCCCCATTCCGCCCGCGCCCGACCTCCCGCCCATCCCGGCGCTCGCCGCCATCGCCGGCCTCGCGGCGGCGTCGTCGCCCGCGCCGATGAATCTCGCGACGCTCGGACGCCTCTGCCGCTTGACCAACGGCGTGACCCGCCGCTTGACCGTCAATGGGGAGACCTTTGGGTTTCGGGCCGCGCCCTGTACCGGCGCGCGCTTCCACCAGGAGTTGTATCTGGTCTGCGGCGACCTCGACGGCCTGGCGGCGGGGGTCTACCACTATGACCCGGACGACGACGCCGTGCGTCAACTGCGGGCGGGGGACTATCGCGGCGCGCTTGCCGCGGCGGCTGCCGACGAGTCGGCGCTGACCGAGGCGCCGGCGGTCCTCATCGCCACCAGCGTCGTCTGGCGCAACGCCTGGAAGTATGCGGCTCGCGCCTACCGCCACGTCTTCTGGGACATCGGCACGATGTTGCCGAACACTCTCGCCGTCGCCGCCGCCGAGGGCTGGCCGGCTTCCATCGTGCTCGGCTTCGCCGACCGCCCCGTCGCCCGGTTGCTGGACATCGATCCGGATCGCGAATTCATCGTCGCCCTCGTCCCGCTCGGCCGCGGTCATCCGGTTCCCGCGCCTCGATCGGCGGCGCCGCTGGGGTTGCCCGTGGCGCCCGTCTCGCCCCGCGAGATCGCCTATCCGATCACTGGCGAAGCCCAGCGCGCCACCGAACTGGCCGATCCGGACCACGTCCGACGTTGGCGCGCCGCGCCGAATCTCGCCGCGCCGGCCGGTCCGACCGGTCCGACCATTCCGTTGCCGGTTGTTCCGCCCGCGGACTGGCCGCGCGATCCGGTCGAAGCCATCATTCGCCGTCGCGGCTCGACCCGGCGGTTCGCTCAGGAGCCGATCTCGCTCCGCGCGTTGTCGATCATCCTCTCCGCCGCGACGCGGCCGATCTCCTCGGACGTGTTCGGCCCGGCGGCCATCCCGCTCAACGAACTGATCGTCGCCGTCAATGCGGCGCAAGGACTGGCTCCGGGCATCTACCGATATTGGCCGGATGCGCACGCCCTGGAGCCGCGGCGAGCGCTGGATGAGGCCGCCTCCCGAGAATTGATGACCAGACTTGCGCTCGACCAGGAGTTGGCCGGCGATGCCGCGGTCGATTTCTGGTGGCTGACCGATTTGCCGCGCATCATGCGTCACTATGGCGCGCGGGGCTATCGCCTGGCCCAGTTGGGCGCGGCCCTCGTCGGCGGCAAGTGCTGGTTCGCCGCCTATGCGTGCGGCCTCGGAGCGACCGGGTTGACCTTCATCGACTCGGAGGTTCCTGCCGCCCTGGCGATGCCGGATGAGGCGGCCGTCATGTTCCTGCTCGCCATCGGCACGCCCGCGCCGCGTCCGGATCGCCGCTGACGGACGCCGGCCACGCCTTGCCGAACTGAGCGGGACCGAAGTGTCGTTCGGCGAATCAATCAGGGAAGAATACGTCGCCGCGGGTGAGACAGAGCGTGGCCAACACGCGGCGACGCCATGCGGATTGGAGCGCGCCCTGGACGCCCATGAACGGCCTTCAGACGCGCCGTTTCGAGCCAGGGCCTCCTCTGGAACCCACG
>JAICJJ010000422.1 GCA_025928535.1 Thermomicrobiales bacterium | reverse complement strand
TTCAGAACCAGGTCGATGGTCCGTTGGGCGGCGCCCACATCGTCGCCGACGCCGGTCACATCATATGCCGTTTCCAGCCAGTAAGGCTGCTCCGTTTCGAGCGATCCACATTGAGAGCAAAGATAGTAACTGACATCGAATCGGTTCAGCAGGCGTTTCTTGTTCCAGAAGTCAGCGCGTGCGCCGCATAGGCGGCAGGTCGCCCAGTTCGCTTTCGGAACCATTCCCTGCGCCTCCATTGTCCAAGCCGTGCGCGCGTGATCTCCGACCATGGAGAGCCCCTATCGGCGCGATTGGCGGCGCGACAAGCCGATCGACGAGCGTTCCTCGCCTACGCGACTTAGGATCAGACTGCGATGCCGACCACTGCTGGCGGCTTCAGCTCCGCTGCGTGGCCGACAATAGCGTGCGGACATTAATTACGCTCGTTCATCCCGAATTGGGCGAATTCTATTCCCTCAGAAGTTTACGGATTGATCGCGGGGCATTAACAAAGGTGAGTCGCGACTGAAACTCAGTCGTCTGTTGCGGGGTTGGATAAGACGGAGGAATTGTCGTGCTGCGCCGCCCTTCCGGCGGTCGCGAGATGCGCGCTCCAGAGATCCTTTCTGCTTGCGACCGAGCGAATCCGACCGATTGCACATGCAATCGGCGGTCGCGACCTGGTCCGGGGGTATCACTCGATGAGCGTGGGTTCGCATTCCGTCCGACTGGCGCTCGTCGCCAGGTTCGTCGACCGCTTCGCTGAGAGATTCGATGGCTCGTCGCTCCCGGCCAAGCAACAGCTGTCCGCATCGGTCGAGATCGACCGGCTGATCTTGTTGTTCGGTGGTCAGTCGGTCGAGATCGAGCGGTCGCTGATCTCGCTTCGCAACCGGCTGCGGAGCGCGCCTGCGCGCTCCGCCATTACGACTCGTCCGCGCGCGTCGCATCGCGGCCTGGCCTTGCTTCTGCGTCTCCTGCCGCCTCTCGCAGCGGGCGGAGGCCTCGCCGGAGCAACGATTTCGAGCGCCGCACTGGCGGCAATTCCGGTTGTCCATGTCGGCGATTCGATCGTCAATCCGAGCACCGACACCACCGAAACGATCGTCAGCATCATCGGATCGCCGGGCTACGCGGTGCAGACCTCGGGCAACTACATCATCCTGCTCGCGAATGCCGTCGGTGATTCGTTCACCGATTCGAACGGCAACGTGCAGACCGTGACGGCTATTACGACCGCGACTTATGGCAGCGGCAGCAGCGCCGTTACCTACACCACCGGTCTCACGCTGAAGGACGCGAGCAAAACAGTCACCAACGTTAGCTCCGCTACCCAGCTGGGCACGGCGAACACGGCTGGCGGCGACGGCGTCGGAAGCAATCCGGTTACATTCCCGACCGCATCGGGCGACGTCGGCCAGGTCACCGATGTCCGGTACGGCGATAACGGGGGCGACGGACACGGCGGCTTTCAAATCTGCGTCCTTGGCTTTTGCGTCGGCTACGGGCCGAGCAGTGGGGGCAATGGCGCGACCGGTCCGACGGTGAGCGTCAATGTCCCGGCGTCGCATGGGACCATCACCACTGTTTCGAACAATCTTCCGGGGATCATCGCCGCGAGCATCGGCGGCAATGGCGGCGACGGCGGCGACGCAGGCGGGGTCGGCGGATCAGCTGCGCAGGGCGGAGTCGCGGGCGCCGGCGGTACGGTTACCGTCAGCAATTACACGACGATCGTCACCAGCGGCATCAGCAGCCATGGAATCTTCGCCAAGTCGATGGCCGGCGCCGGAGGCGAAGGCGGCACCTGTTACATCGGCTGCTCGGGTGGCAGCGGCGGCGGCGCGGCCGCCGGCGGCAGCGCGTCCGTCTACAATTATCTCGGCGGCAACATCTCGACCACCGGCGCCAACGCAATCGGCATTCTCGTTCAAAGCCTCGGCGGCAACTCGGGCGACGGCGGCAGCAGCTACGGCGTGGTCGGGGATTCCGGGTCGGGGAACATCGGCGGAAATGGCGGAACCGCGTATGCCGAAAACGCGGCGACCATCAGCACGACCGGTAATTACGCGTACGGAATCCAGGCGCAATCGGTCGGCGGAAACGGCGGAAGCAGCGGAAACAGCGGCGGACTGGCCGCGTTCGGCGGCTCGGGCGGCGGCGCCGGAACCGGCGGCTCGGCGAGCATCAAGCTCGATTCGACGAGCAACATCACGACGACCGGCGACTATGCCCACGGCGTCTTCGCGCAATCCATCGGGGGCGGCGGCGGATCGACCGGATGGACCGGCTCCCTGACCGCGTCGCTGGGCGGCAATGCGGGGTCGGGCGCGATCGGAGGTCCGGTCAGCGTCGTCGCCGACGACGGCGCCTATATCCACACTTCTGGGCTCGGCGCTGACGGAATTTTCGCCGAATCGGTGGGCGGCGCGGGCGGGACTGCAAGCGGCTCCGACGGCGCGTTCGCGCTCGGCGGCTCGGGCGGTACCGGCAATAACGGCGGAACCGTCACCGTCACCAGCGGCGCCACCATCCTGACCGAAGGACAGGATGCGCGCGGTGTATTCGCCCAGTCGGTCGGCGGCGGCGGCGGCAACGCCGATTCTTCCGGCGGCGTGGTCTCGCTCGGTGGTTCCGGCTCCGCCGCCGGCACCGGTGGCGCCGTCAACGTCACTCTAACCTCCGGCAGCGACATCACAACTTACGGCGACGGCGCCGATGGCGCGTTCGCGCAATCGGTCGGCGGCGGGGGCGGATCGGGCGGCACTTCCGGCGGCCTCGGAGCGCTCGGCGGCACGGCCGGGTCGGGCGGCGCAGGCGGCAACGTCACGCTGACGAACGCCGGCACCATTCACACAGGCAAGGTGGTGTCGGACACGCTGACCACGGGCGATTACGCGCGCGGTATCTTCGCGCAGTCGATTGGCGGCGGCGGCGGTTCCGGCGGCGACGGCGCCGGCCTTGTATCGATCGGCGGATCCGGCAGCGTGGCGAGCACGGGCGGCACGGTCACCATCGGGAACTCGGGCTCGATCTCGACCCTCGGCAATATGGCGAGCGCCATGCAGGCGCAGTCGATCGGCGGCGGCGGCGGCAACGGCGGCTCGAGCGGCGCGCTCCTCCTCAGCATCGGCGGCAGCGGCGCGGCGGGCAGCGACGGCGGCCTGGTCACCGCCAACCTTTCGGGCGACCTTTCGACCGCGGGCAACGATTCGCATGGACTGTTCGTGCAGAGCGTCGGCGGAGGCGGCGGCAATGGCGGCTCGGCAACCTCGATCAGCCTGTTCGCCGGCGTTGCTCTCGGCGGCAGCGGAAGCTCCGGCGGCAAGGGGGGCGACGTCGACGTCAACCTCTCGCAGCACACGGTCGAGCTGAATGGCGTCGACACTTTGGTCGATCCGTTCATCTCGACGACGGGCGA
>JAICJJ010000602.1 GCA_025928535.1 Thermomicrobiales bacterium | reverse complement strand
GGCTTCGGCTTTGTCCATTGCGACAAGCGCAATTCGATTTCCGCCGCCGGCAGATCGACGTCGAGGCCCCGCGCGTCGGTGTCGATGACGATCGTGTCGCCCTCCTGGATCGCCGCGATCGGACCGCCGACGGCCGCTTCCGGCGCGACGTGGCCGATCATCAAGCCTTTGGTCGCGCCGCTGAAACGGCCGTCGGTGATCAACGCCACCGAGTCGCCCAACCCCTGACCGACGATCGCCGCCGTGACGCCGAGCATTTCCTGCATGCCCGGACCGCCGACCGGACCTTCGTAGCGGATGACGACGACGTCGCCGGGATTGATGTCGCCGTGCAGCACCGCTTCATTGGCCGCGATCTCCGAATCGAAGACGCGCGCCGGCCCGACGTGCCTGGTCCGCTCGTAGCCGAACAGCTTGATCACGGCTCCTTGCGGCGCGATGTTCCCCTTGAGGATGACCAGACCGCCCGTTTCCTTGATCGGATTGTCGATGGCGCGGACGACGTCTTGGCCCGGCGTTTCGACTGCGCCCGCCGCTTCTTCGGCGAAGGTGCGGCCGGTGACCGTCATCGCGTCGTTGTGGACGAAGCCGCCTTCGACCAGCCGCTTCGCCACCAGCGGCGTGCCGCCGGCGCGGTCGAGATCGGCGGCGGCGTAGCGGCCGCCCGGCATCATGTCGCAGATCAACGGCGTGCGGCGGGAAATGGCGTCGAAATCGTCGATCGTCAATTCGACGCCCGTTTCGCGCGCCAGCGCCAGCAGGTGAAGCACGGCGTTGGTCGAGCCGGCACTGGCGGCAACGCCGACGATCGCATTTTCGAAGTTGGCGCGCGTCAGGATGTCGGACGGGCGCAAGCCGCGGCGCAGGATGTCCATGATCATCTCGCCGATCCGCTCGCCGATCTGGAATTTGCGATCGTCGACCGCCGGCGGCGACGCCGAGCCGAGCGGCGAGAGGCCGATGAACTCCATCGCCATCGCCATCGTGTTGGCGGTGTATTGCCCGCCGCAGGCTCCCGCCCCTGGGCAGGCGACGTCTTCGAGGCTCTGCAGGTCGTCGTCGCTCATCTGGCCGACGGCGTGGGAGCCAATCGCTTCGTAGACCGAGCCGACCGTCACTTCCTTGCCGTGCCACTCGCCCGGCATGATCGTGCCGCCGTAGACGAGGACGCTCGGGATGTCGAGCCGGGCCAACGCCAGCGACAGCCCCGGCAGCGTCTTGTCGCAGGCGCCGATGCCGACGATGGCGTCGAACATGTGGCTGCGGGCGACAAGTTCGACCGAATCGGCGATGACTTCTCGCGAGATGAGCGGGCCTTTCATTCCTTCGGTGCCCATCGTCACGCCGTCGGAGACGGAAATGGTGTTGAGTTCCATCGGCGTGCCGCCGGCTTTGCGGATGCCGTCCTTGACGAAGCCCGCCAGCCGCCGCTGGTTGATGTTGCACGGCATCGTCTCGATCCAGCAGTGGGCGACGCCGATGATCGGCCGCTTCAGGTCGTCGTCGCTGAAGCCGGTGCCTTTCAGCATCGCCCGCGCTCCGGCGCGGTTGGGGCCGTCAAGGATGACGCGGCTCTTGTGCCGCATGTCGAAGCCGGTCGCGGTGTCGCTCACGATCCCTCGCTCCTGTTTCCGAATGCCGCCACCGCCGAACGCCGGCATGGCGCGGCTGGGGCCAATCGTATTCCTGTGGCCGGGAGTTTCCTCCGCCCGCGACGAATGCGCAAGGGCGATGGCGGAGGGTAACTGTTCAGACCAGGGCCATTTCGAGGAGCGGCGGGCGTGGGGCGCGCAGCAGCGCCAGCAATTCGGCCAGCGGGTCGTGGCCGCGCAGATCCCAGGTGGCGATCATCGACTGGAGGATCATCCGGGT
>JAICJJ010000396.1 GCA_025928535.1 Thermomicrobiales bacterium | reverse complement strand
GCCGTGATCATCTCGCTGATGCTGCGCGAAGCGCCGCTGCAGCGCCGCAGCCGCGCCGCCGCCCCGGCGATGGCGGACTGAAGGTTTACCGCACCCCCCCCCCCACACCCGCGTAGGCAGGAGAGGGGAGCACGATGCGTCTCCCCTCGCCCATCGCAATGGGCGAGGGGTTGGGGGCGAGGGCACGCTACGCTGGCCGCACCGTCACCGCATCGGCGATCAGGCACCCCTCGGTTACGACCAGACCGACGCCGCCGGCGAGCAATGGCTCGTCTTCGTCTGTGACGTCGAAGAGCAGGTCGTCGTTGACCCAGCCGCGCAGGCGCGGGCCGGCCGCTTCGAGATCGAGGTCGTACAACCGCTCCGGTTTCCAGATGAGCGACGCTTCCGCCAGCACGCGACGGCCGTCGCGCGCCTTGACCAGCCGCGCCATGCCGTCGTGGCAGAGCAACAGCGCATACCATCGCCGCAGACCGCCGACCCGCACCGCGATCCCGGCTTCGCTGGCCAGCGGCACATTGATCGTCGCGCTCGCCCGCAGGTCGAACCAGTCGGCGGTTCCCTGGGAGACGAGGCCGGTGCCTTCGTTCTGGACGATGCGGTACGGCTCCGGCCAGCGTCCTTCCCATTGATCGACGCCGTCGACCCAGGCCCGCCGCCACATCTCGCCGCCGTCCGCCTGCCGGGTGAAGGTCGTATCGGGCGTTCCGCTCCAGGTCAAGGCGTCGAGATAGAGCGTCCCGCTCGCCTCGCCTGACGGCGCCGCCTCAACGCCGACTTCGGCGATCGGCGCGCCGAACGTGCCGGGCGCCGTCCACGTCAGCGTCGCGTCTTCGCCGGGTGCAAGGGTCGCGGCCGGCCCTTCGATGGTTTCCAGCCGGTTTTCCGGACCGTAGACCCGGAGCAGCAGCCGGACTTCGACCGGCTCGCTGTTGCCCGGCGCGGCCGAGACGGCGGCCCGAATTTCCTGACCCGGATAGAGAGTCGGCGAGGCGAGGAGCGTGTAGCCGGGCATCGCGATCGCTTCCGGCGGAATGAAGGTCGGCGTGACCGCCCGCGCCGGGGCGCCGCCGGGATAGCGCAGGGCGAGGTTGCGCGCGCCGCCCTGCCGCTCGACGTTCTGGATGCGCGCTCCCTCGCCTTCGGCGCGGAAGCCCTGGACGGCGCCCGGCGCTTCGAAATGGAATCGAGCGCCGTCTTTCGGCGCGAGCGGCGGCTGCCCCTGCAATGAGCGGCCGATGTTGACGACCTCGTAGGTTTCGCGCACGGCATCGCTGATCGCGCGGCCGCCGTCGGCCGTCGCCAGATAGAGCCGGTCGGCGATCGGGCCGCGCCAATCGACCGGCGAGGCGTCGATCGCGGCCAGTCCGTTGCGGATGCCGAGGATGCAGCCGACGTTGGCGGCGTTGCAGTCGGTGTCCCAGCCGCAGGTGTTGACGATCGTCAGCGACCGGGAAAAATCGCCGCCGCCGTGGAGCAGGGCGTGGACGACCAGCGCATGGTTCGGGACCATGTGGCAGGCGCCGCCGAACTTGTCGTAGCCGTAGATTCCGGCGATTTGGCCGCGCGTCTGCCGCCAATCCGCCTCGCGCGCATGCCACGCGCGCACGTCGTGAATCACCCGGGCGATGACCGAATCGGCTGGAATCTGCGCGACGGCGACATCGAGCAGGCGGTCGATGTCCGATTCGACGAAGGCTTGCGCCTCGAGCGCGGCGACGACCTGCGCCCCGTAGATCGCTTCGCCGTCGTGACTGACGCTGGCGGCGCGGCGGGCGAAATCGGCGGCTCGCTCCGGATCGCCGGGGCAGATCATCCCCCAGCCGTCGATGAAGATCTGGGCTCCGATCTGCTCGGCGATCGTCTTGCCGTTCAGCGCGATCGAACCGCTCTCCGGCGCCGGCACGCCATGCTTCAGCCGGAGATAGGCGGTGTGTTCGGTCGAATTGCCGATGCCGCCCCACCAGAGGATCGTCCGCCGTTCGATCAGATAGTTGAGCCACGTTTCGCCGATCTGTGCCGGGGTCAGATTCGGATCGTTGCCGTGGTCGGGCATCGCCCGGAGAAAAGTGAACGTGCCGGAGATGTCGTCGTCCGTGACGACCAGCGGCATGCCGCGGAGGTCGTTGATGTAGCGATCGACCTCGCCAATTTCCCTGGCGATCCGTTCATAGGTCCAGCCTTCGATCGGCCGTCCGAGATAGACGCCGATGATCTTGCCCAGGACGCCCGCATAGACGCGGTCGACGTAGTCCGGCGGAATGGTCACGGAAATGATCCTCTCTTTCGAGTCGAGGGGTCGAGGAGGCGAGGAGGCGAGGAGGCGAGAAGGCATCTCCCCCTCGTCATCCTGAGTGGTCATGCCGCCGGGCGGCGCCACCACGGCATGAAGAACGGAGTTTTTCACGGCAGCCGCAGCGAAGGAACTCGTTCATCGTTTGCACGGAGAACGAGATGCCTCGACAAGCTCGGCATGACGATGTGGGCAGAGCCGCGCGGCAGGGGGCGTCCTTCTCGACGTCGCGACTATCCATTCGTCAATGTCCGGAAATCCGCGGCGCGGGATTCGGCGGCGGCGAATTGGCGGGCCTGCAATGTCGTCGCCAGATCGGCCAACGATTGCGCCAAGGAACCGAGATCGGTTCGATTCGCCGCATCGACCATCCGCATCCACTCGGGCGGGATGGCGCGGTCGCCGTGGAGCGCGCCGGCGATCGCGCCCGCCATGCCGGCGATCGAGTCGTTGTCGCGGCCGTAGTTGGCGGCGCCGATGACGCTTTGTTTGAAGTCGCCGCCGGCCACGACGAGAAAGCCGAGCGCGATCGGCACTTCTTCGATCGCTTTCAGTCGGCTCGGCCGCCAGTCGTCGGTTTCGTTGCCGCGGTCGCCCGGACCCGCTTCCGCCGCGCCGTCGAACGGCCGGATCGCGTCGCGCAGCGGCCCGATCGCATCCCGCCAGTCGCGGGGCCCACGCGCCCTGGCGACGACCGCTTCGATCGCGGCGCGGGTTCCTTCCTTCGCCAGCCGCAACGCCGTCGCGACGATCGAATCGACCGACGCCCCGGTCCGAAACGCTTCGGCGACGCAGGCCGCCATCACGCCGGCCGCTTCCAGCCCGTAACTCGATTGATGAGCGCTGAAGACATCGATCGCTTCGCGGTAGGCGGCGTCCGGGTCGGCGGCGTTGACGATCCCGACCGGCGCGGCGTACATCGCGGCGCCGCAATTGACCATATTGCCGACGCCGCCGAGGCGCGGATCGGCGTTGGCCAGACGCAAGCGAATCAGCAGCCATTTTTCAGGATAGAAGAGCCGCTCCACCAGCGGCATCTCGCGGCCTCGTTCCGGCACCCAGCGCGGTTCGTCCGCGATCAGCGGCACGATGCGACGAGCGAACTCGAACGGGTCGAGGTGGTCGCCGTGCTCGCCATAGACCTGACCGAGCGCCTGAACCATCAAGGTGTCGTCGGTGTAGCGGCCGTCGCCCTTGCCGAGCGGCGACGGGCCGTCCCACGGCTCGACGAACGATTCGATCGCGCCGTAGCGTTCGCGAATTTGCGCCGGCGTCTTCCACTCGGCCGGCGCGCCGAGCGCGTCGCCGATCGCGCCGCCATAGAGACAGCCGCGCGTCTTGCGCAGCAGCGTTGATTCTCGTTCCCTC
>JAICJJ010000269.1 GCA_025928535.1 Thermomicrobiales bacterium | reverse complement strand
TTGGAGACATCGAACCGTTCGATCCGACGGATGCCGGAGCGGCCGGCCGTCAGCCCTTGCCAAAAGGCGTCCACCCCGATGCCGAGCGGGGTCACCGCCCCCGCCCCGGTTACGACTACTCGCGCCACGTTCCGTTCCCTCACCCGTCGGTCGCCGGCCGGCGACTGGCTAGCGCGCCCGCGCGGGGCGATCTTCCGGCAGTCCGAAATCGGCCAGGCTGAGCGTCGCCACGTCACGATTGATGCGCCGGATCAAGCCGGACAGCACCTGGCCCGGTCCGATCTCGACGAAGGTCGACGCCCCCGCTTCGACCATCTCCCGCACCGATCGCGTCCAGTTGACCGGCCGCTCGACATGGTCGGCCAGTTCGTGCCGGATTTCTTCGACGGTCGTCATCGCCCGGCCGGTGGCGTTGGCGATGATCGGCGCTTGCGGCGTCCGCAGCGGAATCCGGCCGAGGATTTCGCCGAGGCCGACCGAGGCGCGGCCCATCAACGGCGAGTGCGACGCGATGCTGATGCCGAGCCGCGCCACCTTGCGCGCGCCCCGCTCCAGCGCCAGGTCCATCGCCCGCTGCAAGGCGCCGACTTCGCCCGAAATGACCGTCTGGCCGGGGCAGTTGGCGTTGGCGATGCTGATGATGCCGGCCGCCGCCGCTTCGTCGCAGAGCGCGGCGAGTTGGTCGTCGTCGAGGCCGATGACGGCCGCCATGCCGCCGGGCCGTTCTTCCCCGGCTTCTTTCATCAGGCGGCCCCGTTCGCGCACGAGATGGAGCGCGGTCGGGAAATCGAGCACGTCGGCGGCGACGAGCGCCGTGAATTCGCCGAGCGAATGCCCGGCGACGGCGACCGGCTGAATACGGCCGCCGGCCGCCTCGACCGTTTCGCGCAGCGCTTCGAGCGCGGCGACGCTGACGGTCAGGATGGCGGGCTGGGTGTTGATCGTATCGTCCAACTCCGCGGCCGGGCCGTGAAAACTGAGGCGCGACAGCGAAAAGCCGAGCGCTTCGTCGGCCTGATCGAAAACGCGGCGGGCACGGGCCGAGGCGTCATAGAGCGCCTTGCCCATGCCGACGAACTGGCTCCCCTGGCCAGGAAACACGAGCGCCACGCGCTCCCCGAGGCGCTCCACCCCGAACGACATTTGCTCCCTTTCCCCAAAACGGCCCACGCCCCGCGCGGGCAGGCGACGACGACGTGCCGGAATCGGTGAATGCTACCACGGGGCGCTCGCCCGAGCGCCGGACATGGCTTATTCAAGCGCAAGAAATCGACCCGTCTCTTGCTGCCATTCAAACAATTCGTCAATCGCCTCGACTACCCAGCCGACCGCTGGAGGAGTTCATGATCCATGATCCGATCGCAGACCTCGGCCGTTTCGACGAGGCGACCGCTGTCGATCGCGGCATGCACCTCGTCCGACCGGATCTGATAGCGCTCCTCGTACGCCCGAATTCGTTGACGCAGCGCATCCTGCTGATGGGCAACGCGCCGGAGCCGGGCAATCTCGTGCAGCAACGCTTCAGTCTGCGCCGACGCGCCGTTCGTGGATTTCATTTCACGCGCCATGGCGTCGCCACCTGTGAATATGGATGCGGACCGCTGCGGTATTTTCCGAGTGAGCGGATGCCGCGCTGTCGGTTTGAATCAATCCTCCGATTGAGTTCAACCCGCCTTGACGTGCGCCGGTCGCCTTGCGGCTTCCCGGACGCGCACGACAAGTCGTCGGCCCGACAAGGGTTCGCGATCTCTGTCATCATCGCCGTCGACGCCCAATTCAAGGTCGTCGGCATAGCCTTCGCCGTAGGCGTCGATCAACGTCCGGACGAACGCCAAAGCGTCTGCTTCGTTGTCGAATGTGCCGTGCAGTCGGTTGATGTCGACGTCCCAAAGTCGGTACTTCATCGGTTTCGCTCGGCAGCTGCGGACGTTCGTCGCTAAACCGCTACAACGCGCGTCAGGCAGCGCTTGAGCGCCTCCTTGTCTCCTCGCAGATCTAAATGGCCCGGTTCGCCCGATTGTTCCCAGGTGATGCCGGCGTCTTCCGGGAGGTCGTAGCGAGCGATCAGGCTGCCGAGGTGGGTGAACATCTTCGCCTGTCGCCGGGCGCCTTCTTCGGTATCGAACGCCGACAACGCGTTCCACGAGCGCTTCGTTGTACGGCCGCCAGCGCCTAACCGTCTGCCCCGTCCGCGGGTTCGTCCGCGGCGATCAATTCGGGGCCGTTGTTGCGGGCGCTGTTGACGGCCGGGCCGACCGGGCGCACGGCGATCTCGTCGGCCGGCGCCGGGCGCAGAAGAAGTTCCAACTGCCGGGGGTCGTCGACGTCGCGGCTCAGCCATGCTTCTTCGTCGTCCGGCCGCAGAATGGCCGGCATCCGCTCGTGCAAGGGAGCCAAAAGCGGATTGGCCGCCGTCGTGACGATCGTGTACGAGGCGAGCGGTTCGCCGTCCGGCCCTTCGATCTCGTCGTAGAGGCCGGCCAGGCCCCAGATGTCGCCGTCGGCCGGCGCGATGTAGTATGGCTGCTTGCGGCCCCCGCCCTGGCGCCATTCATAGAAGCCGTTGACCGGCACGATGCAGCGGCTGCGCCGAAGCAAGCCGCGAAACATCGGCTTTTCCTCCAGCGTCTCGGCGCGAGCGTTGATCGGCGCGATCGGGCGACTGCCGGGCCGGTTCCAGCGCGGCAGCAAGCCCCATTGCATCATCCGCAGCGCCCGTTCGGTCGCCGCATCTTCGACCACCACCGGCAACCGCTGCGTCGGCGCGGCGTTCCAGGTCGGGAACAGTTCGGCCGGAATCGTCCGCAACTGGAACCGCTCCGACAATTCATGAACCCCGGCGATCACATAGCGTCCGCACATCGCGCCATCCCTCCGGTCGCTCGTTCACACCACGATTTCACGCCACGATCGTAGCACATCCGTTCGTATCCAGCCGCCTGTCATGACGTTGCCGCCGCGCCACGCGGATGCGGCTGGTAGCGGATGATCGTCACCGGATCGGTGGTGATCAGGCCGCCTTGCAGCATCGCTTCGAGGTCGGGCAGCAGCCGGGCCACGACCTCTTCGGCATCGATCCATTCGAGAATCAGCGGCAGATCGGCCGAAAGATCGACGATCGAAGCCGCGTGGATCTTGCTGTTTGCGCCATAGCCGGCGATCCCCCGCTCGACTGTCGCGCCCGCCGCGTGCTGGCTGCGCAAGAATTGCAGCAGCGCGCTCCAGAGCGGCTTGCCGTGATGCCGGTCCCGCTCGCCGAAATAGGCGCGCACCCGCACGCCGCGTCCGCTGATTTCCCAATCGGCCATCTTCGCCTCCTCCGCGGCGCATCGCTGGGCGATCGCCTCCGGGATTCGATCACCGTCCCGCCCCGGCTCGCCACGACTTGGCAATGATGCCGCCATGACCCGACTCAGCGCGTCCGGTGGGCCGGCATGCTCGACAATCGCCTACAATGGGCGCAGATGGCCGGCGATTCGATCGCCGGGCCGCTTGCGATGAGGCTCGCAGGCCGCGCCGATGGGCGCGGCTCGCCGGAATCCCGGCTGATGGCTTCTACTTGCCGCTTCCGCGGCGGTAGGAGTTTTTTTTGCGTGGCGCGGACCCAGCGGGCGGCGGGAGGACAACATGAGCCCATACCTGCTGATCGCGATCGGAGGGATCGTCGGCGCGAACGCGCGCTTTCTGGTCTCGACCTGGTCGGCGAACCGGATCGGGATCGATTTTCCCTACGGCACGCTGATCGTCAACGCCAGCGGCAGTTTCCTGATGGGTCTGCTGCTGACGCTGGTCGCCGATCGATTTGCCGGCGACGCGAGCGCTCGGGCCTTGCTCGCGACCGGCTTTCTCGGCGCCTACACCACCTTTTCCACCTTCGCCTACGAAACCGCCGCCCTCATCCGGCAAGGCAGTTTCCGGCTCGCCGGCGTCAACGCACTCGGCAGCGCCGCCGTCGGGATCGCCAGCGCGGCGGTCGGCATCGCGCTCGCCGCCCGGGTCGTCGGATGAGCGAGCGCGCCACGCTCGCGGACGACCCGGCCGCCGTGGCGGTAGCCGAGTCGGAACTGGCCCACGCCGAATCGGACGCGCCGGAAGGCCCGCGGCCACACTGGCGCGACCGGCTGGCGACCGCGACCGCAATCGGGGCGGGCGGCATCGCCGGCGCCGAGGCGCGCTACGCCGTCGGTCTCTGGGCGGCCGCCCGCTGGGGCAGCGCCTTTCCCTGGGGCACGCTGCTGATCAATCTGACCGGCAGTTTCATCCTCGGGTTCTACCTCACGCTGGTCACCGAGCGCTTCGTTGGCCGCTCCACGACGCGGCTGCTCGTCGCCACCGGCTTTCTCGGGGCCTATACCACCTTTTCCACGTTCAGTTACGAAACGGTGTCGCTCGTCCAGCGAGGCGCGTTCGGTCCCGCCGCCGCCTACGTCGCGCTCAGCCTGATCGGCGGGCTGATCGCGGTGTTCGCCGGCATCGTCGCCGCCCACGCCTTGTGAGAGCGAGCATCACCACGGCGCGGGTCCTGCCGGTAGGGGCACGGCACGCCGTGCCCTGTGGCTCGGAGAGCCACCAACGTGCCATCCAACCACAATCTATCGGCCCGCGGCCGCAGGGTTCGGCATGCCGAACCCCTACCGAACCTCACGGCTCGGGCGTTCGCGCGCGAATTCGAGCAGATAGCGCGGCTGCCCCGTCGGATCGACGACGCCGAAGACCTTGCCGAACGGTTGCTGCGTCAGCGGAAGACTGACTTTCGCCGTCCGCGAAAGTTCCTGGAACGCGGCTTCGGCGTCCTCGACGAGCCAGTACAACTCGAGTTCGGCGCCCGGCGTCATCGCCGCGTCGCTGGCGATGGCGAAGGCCGCGCCGCCGTCGCTCTTGAACTGCACGAAGGTCGGATGATCGCGCTCGACCTCGAGGCCGAGCACATCGACGTAAAAGCGCTTCGCCGCCGCGACATCGGGAACGTACGCCAGCGCGA
>JAICJJ010000236.1 GCA_025928535.1 Thermomicrobiales bacterium | reverse complement strand
GAGCACCGCGACCGCGGCCTGAATCGCCATCGGCAAGGCCGGAGCCGGCCCGAAGGCGAGCCAGCCGACGAAGGTCGGGCGCGACACGGCGCTGGCTCAGATCGTCCGGCTGGTCGAGGACGCGCAAGGCTCGAAAGCGCCGATGCAGCGGCTGGCCGACCAGATTTCGAGCTGGTTCGTGCCGGCGGTGCTGATCCTGGCGCTGCTGACCTTCGTCGGCTGGCTCGCCTTCGGGCCGGCTCCGGCCTTGCCGATGGCGATTCAGGCCGCGGTCGCGGTGCTCGTCATCGCCTGCCCCTGCGCGCTGGGCCTCGCCGCGCCGACCGCGATCATGGTCGGCACCGGCAAAGCCGCCGAATACGGCATTCTGGTTCGCGGCGGCGAAGCGCTCGAAGGCGCGCGCCGAATCAACACGATCGTGCTCGACAAGACGGGCACGCTGACGCGCGGCAAGCCGGCGGTGCTGGCGGTCGTGCCGGCGAACGGCATGCCGCCGCGCGATCTGCTGCGCTACGCGGCCGGCGCCGAAATCGGCTCCGAGCATCCGCTGGGCGAAGCGATCGTCGCTCGCGCCCGTTTCGAGAAAATCGACGTGCCGCCGGCCGAGGCGTTCGACTCGGTGACGGGCCGCGGCATCACGGCCACGGTCGACGGGCGGCCGGTGCTGCTCGGCAATCAGGCGCTGCTCGCCGACCATGGCGTCGGCCTCGACGGATTGACGGCGAACGCGGACGCGCTGGCGCGCGAAGGCGCGACCCCAATGTATCTGGCGGTCGATGGCCGCGCCGCCGGCCTGATCGCCGTCGCCGATACGCTCAAGCCGGAATCGCGCGAAGCGGTCGAAGAACTGCACGCGCTCGGCCTCGAAGTCTGGATGCTGACCGGCGACAACGCGGCGACGGCGCAAGCGATCGCCGCCCAGGCCGGCATCGATCACGTTTTGGCCGAAGTCTTGCCGGAGCAAAAAGCGGCCAAGATCGCCGAATTGCAGGAACAGGGCCGGATCGTGGCGATGGTGGGCGACGGCATCAACGACGCCCCGGCGCTGGCCCGGTCCGATCTCGGCATCGCCATCGGCACCGGCACCGATGTCGCCATCGCCGCGTCCGACATCACCCTGATCGGCGGCGACCTGCGGACGATCGTCACCGCCATCGCGCTCTCCCGCCGCACCGTCGGCACGATCAAGCAAGGGCTCTTCTGGGCCTTCGCCTACAACGTGGCGCTGATTCCGGTGGCGATGGGGGCGCTCTACCCGGCGTTCGGCATCTTGCTGAGCCCGATTCTGGCCGCCGCCGCGATGGCGATGAGCAGCGTCAGCGTCGTCACCAACGCGTTGCGGCTGCGGACCTTCCGGCCGCCGCGCGGCGCCGCCGAGATTCTTCACCCGACGCTGAAAGCGCGCGTCGCGGAATGGGGCTATCTGGCCGGCATCGGCGCGCTGGCGATCGCGATCGGCCTGCTGGCGCTGCGGCTGATGCCGGGCAGCGTCATGACCGACATTCGGGCGGCCGGCTACGCGATGCCGATCGACGCCGCCCGGATGGCGCTGCCGGATCGCACGGTCGACGTGCGGATCGGCGGCGGCGGCGCCAATCCGGAGGCGGTCACGGTGCAGGCGGGGCACGCCGTCGCTTTCGTCGTCGCCAACGACGGCATCGCGCCAATGCGGTTCAGCGTCGGCTGGCCCGACGCGTCGAGCGGCGCGACCGTGCCGCACGAAATGATGGGCCAATCGAACCTGCCGCGCCGCGTCACGGTCGATCCCGCCGAGACGGTGACGATCGTCGTGCCGTTCACGGCCGACGGCGTCGTGCCGCTGACCGCCGCGCCGATCTCATCGCGGCATCTCCCGTGATGGCGCGCCTTGCCTGATCCCTCGCCCTGAAACGATCGGGTTCGAACCGTCGTCGTCCCTCGTCCGTCGATTCGGGCCAGGGGCGATGGCGTCCCCTGGCGGCTCAGCGAGAAGATGGGCGATCCGCGATGCGCGATCGTCGTCGCCGATCGATTGCCGGCCGCCGGGTTCCATGCTACAGTCGAATGTGTCATCGATGACATGTTTCTTCGCCAGGGATCGGCTGCCGCATGGCTTCACGCGCGACGCTGAAAGACGTGGCTCGGCTTGCCGGCGTCTCCACCGCCACCGTCGCCCGCGTGCTTCACGGCAACGGCTATGTCGCGAACGAGACGCGCCAGCGCGTCGAAGCGGCGGTGGCCGACACCGGGTATCGGATCAACGAGATCGCCCAGGGGCTGCGGCGGCAGCGCACCGCCACCATCGGACATCTCCTCCACGGCATCATCCCGAATCCCTTTTTCGCCGGCGTCGCGCTCGGCGTCGAACAGGAAGCGCTCCGTCACGGCTGCGGCGTCCTCCTGTTCAACACGCAGGGCGATGTCGAACAGGAGCGGCTCGGGGTCGAGACGCTGATTCGGCGCCGCGTCGATGGCATCCTGTTCACGACGGCGACCCACGAAGACAATGTCCGGCTTGCGCTTTCGGCCGGCATCCCGGTCGTCCAGGTCGAGCGCATGACCGCCGCCGCGACGCCGGCGGTGGTCATCGACAACCGCATCGGCGCCCGCTCCGCCGTCGAGCACCTGATCGGCCTCGGCCACCGCCGCATCGCCTACATCGGGGCGGCTGCGCCCGCCACCCAGTGGCGAGCCGGGTCCGGAACCTGGCCAGACGTCGAGCGGGAACGTCTCGATGGCTATCGCGACGCCATGAGCGGGCACGGCCTGCCGATCGACGACGCGTTGATCGGCCTGGGCCGTTACTACAGCGGGAACGGACGGGAGCATCCGAACGACGGCTACGTCTGGATGCGCCGGTTTCTTCAGCGGGCCGATCCGCCGCAGGCCGTCTTCGCCACCTCCGACTTGCTCGCCGGCGGCGCGCTCCAGGCGATCTACGAACGATCCCTGCGCGTGCCCGACGATATCTCCGTGGTCGGCTTCGACGACACCTACGCCCCGTACTTCGCGCCGCCGCTGACGACGGTCGAGCAACCGATGGTCGAGATCGGGCAAGCCGCCGCCCACCTCATCTTCCAAAGCCTGAACGACGCCGAGGCGCCCGCCGGCGAACGGATCGTGAAATTGCCGACCCGGCTCGTCGTCCGCGCCTCCACGGGCCCGCCAGCGACGGTTCGAGCGCCTTCCCGCCGGGGCTGACGGCGGCCTGATGCATCGATCGACTGGCAGGAGGATGGGGTGAAACTGGCCATTCAGACCTTGCTGCTCCCGGGCGACCGCCTGGCCGACAAGTTCGCCGTCGCGAGGCGGCACGGTTTCGACGCGGTCGAAGTGGCCGTCGGTCCGACCTTCGACCTCGCCGCGCGTCTCGACGACGTCCGGCGGGCGATCGACGCGTCGGGCTTGCCGGTCGCCGCGATCTGCACCCACCCGATGCACGATCCGCTCGTGCCCGACGCCGCGGAGCGGGCGAAACGCTTCGCGGCGCTGGCCGATCTGCTCCGCCTTGCCGACGAAATCGGCGCCGGGGGCGTCGTGTCGGTTCCGGTTCGGCCGCCGCACGCGTTCCCGGATCTGGTCGATCGGGATCGCGACCTGACGCGCCTGGCGGAAGACGAATTCGGCGCCTGGGCGCGGGACCTCCCCGCCGGCAAGGCGGCGCTCTTCCTGGAGCCGCTGAACCGCTACGAAGCCTATTTCCTCAACCGCGTCGGACAGGCGGTCGCCCTGGCCGAGCGGATCGACCATCCGCGGGTCATGGCGCTGGGCGACCTGTTCCACATGAACATCGAAGAAGCCGATCTGGGGGAGCCGCTGCAGTCCGCCGGGGCGCGTCTGGGTCATGTCCACATCGCCGACAACAACCGCTTCGAGCCGGGCGCCGGCTGTCTCGACTTCGACGCGCCGTTGGCGGCGCTGAAGGCGATCGACTACCGAGGCTATCTCAGCATCGAGTGCTGGTCGCCGAAGGGGCCGCGGTTGTCGGGCAATCCGGTCGACGTCTTGCCGAAAACCGTCCGCTTCCTGCGCGAGACCTGGGAAGCGGCCTGACCGTCGGCATCGTTCGCCGGCGGCGAAGGGAGGTGATGCGAGCGCGGGAAAGGCGATCCGGGAACGCGACGCCGCGTCCACAGTCGTCGACGAAACGGAGAGGGAGAGCAGAAGATGAGCGAGGCAACCAACCGCACCATGTCGCGCCGGACCTTCAACCGGGGGGTCCTCGCCGCGGCGGCCGCGCCGGCGCTGGCGGCAGCCGCGCCGCTTTCCAGCGTCCGCGCCCAGGGGGCGACCACCGTCACCTTCTGGCAATTCAGCACCGACCAGTTCGCCATCGACGCCTGGAACGCGGCGATCGCCGCCTTCGAGCAGGCGAACGAAGACGTCAAGGTCAACATGGAGATCGTGCCCTGGGCGGACCAGCATCAAAAACTGGTCACCGGGCTGACCACCGGCGGCTTGCCCGACGTCTCGATGCTCGGCAACAACGTGGTCGCGGAATTCCAGGCGCTCGGCGCCCTTGCCCCGCTCACCGACCGCTTCAAGCAGTGGTCGCAGGAAACCGGCAAGGACGTCGCCGAAGACATCTGGCCCGGCGACAAGCTGTACTACAACCTGAACGGCGACTGGTGGGCGTCGCCGGTTTCCGAAGAGACCCGGTGCCTCTTTTACCGGAAAGACCTCTTCGAGAAAGCCGGCGTCGCGGCGCCGCCGAAGACCTTCGACGAAGCGCGCGACACCGCGAAGAAGTTGACGCAGGGCGACGTCTACGGTTGGGGCGTGCCGGGCGGGATTCAGTACGCCACGATCCAGACCTTCATGTCGGTCTATCTCGGCTACGGCGCGCGATTCCTGAAAGACCCGAAGACCTGCGGCTTCGACTCCCAGGAATTCCGCGACGCGCTGACCTTCTATGCCAATCTCTACACGATCGACAAGGTGACCCCGCCCGACAGCCCGACCTACGGCGGCCCGGACCTCGAACAGCAGTTCCAGAACGGCAAACTCGCCATGTTCGTCGATGGTCCCTGGTTCTGGACGGCGCTGAACGACGCCAAACCGGACTTTCTCGACCAGGTCGGCATCGCGCCGATTCCTGCCGGTCCGAAAGGGCAATTCGGCTTTCTCGGCGGGTGGCCGCTGGTGCTGTGGAAGGCGAGCAAAAACCCGGACGCCGCCTGGAAATGGATCAAGTTCGCGACCGACCCGGCCGGCGCGCTCCTCAAATTGTCGAACGCGACCGGGAACATTCCGGGCCGGAAGTCGATCGGCAACGAAGCGCCTTGGAACGAACCGCCGCTCGACGTCTTCGTCAAGCAGATGGACATCGCCTATCCCTACCAGTATCCCGATCCGGAAATTCCGCAGATGGGAACGCTGGAGGTCGATGCGGTCCAGACCGCTGTCCAGAGCGTGATGCTCGG
>JAICJJ010000463.1 GCA_025928535.1 Thermomicrobiales bacterium | reverse complement strand
GCGACTGGGCGGCCGCCGAGCGCGCGGCCGCCGCCCTGCTCGCCCTCGATCCCGGCAACCGCGCGCTGGCCGCCCAACTCGCCGCCCTGCGCCGCGACCATGCACCGATCGTCATCGCGGAAGACCAGAAGTTGTGGCTGATCGACCCGACGACTGGCGATGATCGGCTCGTCTACGACGCCATGCCCGCGACCCGGCCGGTCTGGAGTCCCGACCGCTCGCGCATCGCCTTCATCGCGGGCCCCCTCGCTCGGCCGGACGACCCGGCTGCCCTCTATGTCGTCTCGGCCGACGGCTCCGGCGCGCGGGAGGTCGCGCGCAACGTCCACCCGAACGCGGTCGCCGCCTGGAGTCCCAATGGCCGTCAGATCGCCTTCACCAGCGTCGCCGGCTGGGATCTCGACCAGGAGCAGGGCATCATGGCCGTGCATGTGGTCGATCTTGCCACCGGCGTCGAACGCGACCTGACGTCCGTTTCGGGCCGGCATGCGGTCACGCCGACCTGGTCGCCGGACGGTCGCTTCATCGCCTTCGTCGCCCGCGACGTCTCCGACGCGGCGGGCTCACGCGGCCTCGGCGACACGGGCGACGTCGAGACGATCGACCTGGCGACCGGCGCCATCGCCAATCTGACGCGCGGCCGGTTGCCCGGCGTGATTCGCGTCCTCTGGTCGCCCGTCGCGCCGCAAATCCTCGCCTACTCGCGCTCCCTGTCGATCGGCACGAGCGCCGCCGACGCGGACGCCGCGGTCGGTCTCGCGTTGATCGACGTCGGAACCGGAAACATCGTCACCCTCGACCGCGCGGTGATCACGACCGCGCCGAGTTGGGCGCCGGCCTGGTCGCCGGACGGCCAGTCGATCGCCTACGTCGACAACGACGGCACGGTCATCCTGATTCATGGCGCCGAACGCGTAGAAATCGCGACCGGCCAGGAACTCCTCGGCGAACTCACCTGGTCGCCGGACGGGTCCCGCATTCTCGCGCCGGCCGGCAACACGCTCGATCCGTCGGCGATCATCGATCCGGCGCACCCCGATGTCGCCCCGAAACTGCTGCCGATCGCGTTCGACACGACCTGGCCGACCGGATCGCCGCAGTGGAGTTCGCTGCCGGCCGCGCCCCCGGCGCCGGGCGAATTCGGCGCGGCCCTGGATCGATGACGCCGGCCGGCCTTGACCGCCGCCCCGGCGGGTCGATAATGATCCGAACCGGCGGCTGCCGATCGAAACCGCACGCAGCCGCTGCCGGCCAGGATCGGCTCCGCGTATGCGAAAGAAGGTGGCCCGGGATTGGCGGATTTCCCATCCAGCCCGATTCGGAGACGCCGGAGCGGGCAGCGCCGGAGTCGCAATCCGGCTTGCCGTTCGTGATCGGAGGTTCGCGATGCCGAGAAAGTCTCTGACGATCGTGGCGGCGGTGTTGCTCGCGCTCCCGTTGCTGACCGGTCTGGCCCCGAGCCAGGCCGCCCTGGCGCAGGACGCGACCCCGCTCGCGATGACGCCCGACACGAGCATTTCCGGCTCGATCGACGTCGGCATGGTCGCCAATCCGCAAATGGTGGCGTTGCAGGATCTCGTCAACGCCGGCGAATTCAACAAGGTCTATCCCAACATCAAGGTCAACCTGACGGTGCTGCCGGAAAACGAAATTCGGCAGACGATCACCCAGGACGTGACCACCCAGGCCGGCAAATTCGACGCGGTGACCGTCGGTCCCTTCGAAGTCCCGATGTGGGCCAAGCAGGGCTGGCTGAAAGAAGTCGGCAAGGATGTCGCGTCCGACCCCAACTATGACCTGAAAGACATCTTCCCGAGCATGACCGCCGGGTTGACCTATCAGGACGGTCTCTACGCGCTGCCGTTCTACGGCGAAAGCGCGATGACCTACTACCGCAAGGATCTCTTTGACGCCGCCGGCATCCAGATGCCCGAGCGGCCGACCTGGGATCAGATTCAGGAATATGCCGCCAAACTCACCGGCAACGGCGTCTATGGCATCTGTCTGCGCGGCCTCCCCGGCTGGGGCGAGCAACTTGCGCCGCTGACGACCGTCATCAACGCCTTCGGCGGCAGTTGGTACAACATGAACTGGCAGGCCCAACTCGACTCGCCCGAGTCGTCCGCGGCCATCAAGTTCTACATCGAACTGCTCCAGAAGTACGGCCCTCCGGGCTCGGAGCAAAACGGCTTCACCGAAAACGAAACGCTCTTCATCCAGGGCAAATGCGCCATGTGGTACGACGCCACGTCGGCCGCCGACTTCATGGCCTCGTCGAAGACGAATCCGAACTACGCCAGCAAGATGGGCTACGCCTACGGCCCGTCGAAAGTCCTGAAGACCGGCAACTGGCTCTGGAGTTGGAACTTCGCGATGGAAGCCAACACCGATGCGCCGGAAGCCACGCTCGCATTCATGAAGTGGGCGACGTCGCCGAACTTCGATTCCCTCGTCGTCGCGCACGACGGCGGCTGGGGCCGCGCCCCGACCGGCGCCCGAATGTCGACGTACAAAAACGAGGACTACCTGAAGACGGCGTCGCCGTTCGCGGACATCGTCCTCAATTCGATCGAAGAAGCGAATCCGGACAAGCCCACGGCGCAGCCGGTGCCGTACACCGGCGGCCAGTTCGTCCGCATTCCGGAGTTCCAGCAACTCGGGAATGACGTCAGCAAGGAGTTCGCCGCCGCCATCGTCGGTCAGGAAACGATCGATCAGGCGATCAAGAAGGCGAACGACCTTGCCAACCAGACCGCCGTCGAAGGCGGTTATCAGACGTAAGATCGGCTCCGACCGGCTTGGGCGCCGCAGCCCAGGGTCGGCCCGGCCGGGGCTGGCGGACGCGCGTCCGCCAGCCCCGGGATCGAACGAGAGCGTCGGCCCGGAGGTCGGAACGAAACGAGGGTAGGTCGATGGCTGTCGCCCAGCGCGTCTCCAAACCGATCGCTGGACATCCGGAACTGGTCATGCCCGTCGAGCG
>JAICJJ010000129.1 GCA_025928535.1 Thermomicrobiales bacterium | reverse complement strand
GGCGAGGAAGGCACGCGCCTGCAGGCGGTTCGGGGCGCGGCGTCGCTGGCGGACCGGTATCTGGCCGAGCAGGACCGCGTCGGCCTCGTCACGTTCGGCGGCATCATGCGCTGGCTGCGGCCGGGGATGGGGCCGCTCCATCGCATTCGCTTCATCGAGGCGGTGATCGAAACCGACGTGGTCTTCAGTTACGCCTGGAAAGCGCTGTCGGCCATTCCGCCGGGCGTGCTTCCGCCCAACGCGTTGATCGTCGCCTTGACGCCATTGCTGGACGAACGAACCGTCGGCGCCTTGCTCGATCTGGCGGCCCGGGGCTTCGACCTGGCGATCGTCGACGTTTCGCCGGTCCCGTTGGTCGCGCCGCCGCCCGGCCCGACTGGCGAACTCGCCTACCGCATCTGGCGGCTCGAACGGGAATCGGTGCGGGAGCAATTCAGCCGGCTCGGCGTGCCGATCGCGACCTGGGCCAACGGCGAACCGCTCGATCGCGCGTTGCTGGAGTTGCAGGCATGTCGCCGTCGTTCGCGTCTCGCGCGCGCTTAGCGGCGGCCGCTGGCGCGCTGGCCACCGCGCTCGGCCTCGCCGCCGTCGCCAGCCTGATCGCGCCGCGCGAAGGGGTGCTCGCCATCGGCGCGGCCGGCGTCGGGCTGCTGGCGCTCGCGCTTGTCTTCGCGTCGGCCCGCTTCATTCCTTGGGCGCTCGGCCTGCTCGCCGCCGCGTTCATCATCGCGCTCTATGTTTCCGACGTGCGAAACGACCTCGTCGCGGCGCTCTACGGCGCAGGCTTGCTGCTGACCGGCGAACTCGCCGACTGGTCGTTCGAATTGGGCCTGCCGAGCCGGGTCGACCGCGGCGTGGGACTGCGACGTGGGATCGCCGTCGGCGGGGTCGTCGCGGGCGCTGCCGCCGTCGGAGTCGTCGCCGCCCTTGCCTCCACGGCGCCGGTCGTCGGCGGATTGGCGCTGGCGGTGGCCGGCGTCGGGGCGGTCGCGACGCTGTTCGTCGGACTCCTCGCGGCGGTTTGGCGAGGAATCGCGACGACTGGCGATGAGCGCGTCGCGGATGAGCCGGCGGCCGGCGCTCCCGTGACCGATTCCTGAATCTTGCCGGGCGGTTCGATCGATTGCGAGGTGCGCATCAGGCGCAGTTTGGCGTACCCTTGCGATCAGGACGTGCTTTGGAGGCCATGACTGGCTGCGCGCTGGCGACGGCAAGCGGGAGTTCGCCCGAGCGATGGTATTGCAACTCCTCTATGGCATCGGCGCCAGGGATTTTCTCGAACCGGCCGGATATCTCGTCTTGCCGTGCCAGAAATGCGGCACGACCGGCGTGTTCACGGGCTATCGCGCGAAACGCAAGGTGACCTTTTACACGGTGCCGACGGCGACGGTGCGGGAGCAATTCGTCGTCGAATGCCACAACTGCCAGCAACGCTTTGCCGTCCCGGACGCCTTGCGGGACGAATTCGCCGCCAATCTTCTCAGCGAGCAGGACGCCGTGGCGCGGGTGCGGCAATTGGGCGGCCGCGCGGGCGGGCTGGCGATCGCGGGCACGCGACATCCCGCCGGGCCAACCTATTACCAGATCTTGCAGGTTGATCCGGCCGCCGACCCGGAAGTGATCGACGCCGCCTTTCGCCGGCTGGCGCTCAAGCATCATCCCGATCGCTCGCCCGGTCCGGAATCGGCCGCCCGGATGCGCGAATTGCTGACGGCCAAAGAGGCGCTTTCCGAACCGGAACGGCGGCGCGCCTACGACGCGTCGATCGGGATTGTGCGCCGGCCGCCGGCGATGCGGCCGGACGAGGTGTGACGGGGCGGGGTCAGCCGCCGATCTGCTCGACCCCGCCCCCGCTGTTGTTCTTGTTCTGATTCTTGTTCTGATTCTTGTTTTGATTCTTGTTCGGGTTCTTGTTTTTCTGCTTGTCGCTGGCCGGCGTGGACGCCGCCGGCGTCGTTGCATTGCCGCCGGCGTTGTTGCCGCCGATGACTTCCACGCCGCTGCTGCCGTTGTTGTTTTGCGGCTGATTTTGCTGATTTTCTTGCTGTTGACTGTTGCCGCGGCCGGCGTCGCTGCCGTCAAGCGCCGGAATCTTCGCCGGGCCGCATTTGCCTTTCTTCAGGCAATCGAGTTGGCCATTGACCAGTTCGCCAACGGCGGCGATGGCAACTTGTGGCGCGGCCGCGAATTCGACTTCCGCGATTTGCGCGCCGGCGCGGGTGTAGACGCGAAAACCGCTTTCGGCCTGGCCGTTGATGTTGCGGCTGAATTGATAGGTCACTGATGCGTCGCCAAACGTCGGCGCGTTCGCCGCGGCGGCGAACTGATCGTACCCGGCCGGCGGCGACTGCGCGAGTTGATTCGGCACGCCTTGGAGCCAGGCGTCGGCGTCGGCTTCGGCCGGGAAGGCGTAGAGGGTGACGCCGTAGGAAATCGGCGTGCCCGTTGGCGTCGGGGTCGCGTCGGGCGTCGGGGTGGCGTCGCGGTTCCGCCGGGAGCCGCTCAGATCGACGGCCGCCTGGACCGACGACGAAAATGCATCGGAAGTCCCGGTGAATTCGGTGGCGAGGCCTTGCTGGGCGGCAGCGTCTTGCGCGTAGCGCCCGACAAGCGCGCCGCCGAGGACGGCGTAGCCTTCATTGATCGTCGCCGGGGCCACCGCGTTGGAGAGATCGAGCCGCTGCGCCAGCGCGCCGAGGCCGGGCGATTCGGCGTTCAGAATCGCCGCGGCCCTGGCCTGGGCAGCTTGCGCCGCCGCTTCGACCACCGCCTGATCCGGTTCCTGGTTGGTCAGATTGGCCAGCACGATCATGACGAGCAGCCGGTCTTGGCGGAACGTCAGGCGCAGCCCGCGATACGGCGCGCCGGTGTTTTGGGCGGTTCCCTTGAGCGAGGTCAGTTGCGATGCGTCGCCGATCGTGGGGGAGTCGAGGCTTTCCGTGTTTTCAGTGACCGAGCGAAAGGCGCGGTCGGCGGAGTTGGCGCTGTCGTATTGAATGACGAACGAACTGACCTGAACGTCGAAGAGGGTCGGATCGTCTTTCTTCGGCACCGCCAGGCGATTGTCGTAGCGTTGCTGCCAGCCCGCCGCTTGCAGGCCCTGCAACGTCTGGTTGACGGCGGCTTTGGACGTGTTGCCGGCGGCGGCGGCGGTTCGCTGCGCTTCTTCGTCGATCGTGTAGAAGCGGCCATCGACAAACCCGAGTCCTGGACTGGCGTCGCCGCAATCGAATGGCAATGGCACCGTCTGAGCGATATCGACCCTCTGGGCGCCGCCTGCGCGCGGCGTCGGCGTGCCCTGCGCGCCGGAGTTGACGGTGAATTCGCCGACCATCGCGTCGCTGACGTAGAGCGTCCAGTTGCCGTCCGCGAGCGGGCCGGGCGGCGGGCCTTTGAATCGACCCTTGGAATCGGCGTCGAGGGTGAAGCGGACCGGCTCGCCCCGTTTGGCGGCGACCGCCAGATCGACGGAGGCGGCGCCGGTCGAGATGCGCCCGGCGAAGGTTGGCGTAGCGCTGGTGACGGTCGGGGAGGTCGTCGCGTCGATCGGCTGACCGTCGATCGTCATCTGGGTCAGGCCCGCTGGCAGGCCGGTCTCGTATTGCGCGTGCGCCGCCGGCGCGGCGAGACTGAACGCCAAACAGGTCACGAGCATGGCGGCCAGCCAGCGTGGAATCCGCACTCCCGATCCTCCCGGTCACGGCGGCGGCCGCAGGCGAGGCGGCCAAACGTCCGGCTATCATACTTCAGGCCGCTTTCCGCGCTTGTCCGCAGCGCCATGGCGCCGGCCCGCGCCGGCGCGACGAGGCACGATGATCGACCGCACACAACCGATCGATTCCCCGACGGCGCTTCAAGAAAACGAGACCCGGCGAGCCTTCGTGACCGTCGTGTTGCCCTGCCTCGACGAAGCGGACGCGATCGGCGCCGTCGTCGCGGAAGCCCGGCTTGGGCTGCGGATTGCCGGCGTCGTGGGCGAAATCGTCGTGGTCGACAACGGGTCCGCCGATGGCAGCGCCGACATCGCCAGCCGTGCCGGCGCGCGGGTCGTGCACGACCCGCGTCGCGGCTATGGCGCGGCAATCGCCGCCGGCGTTCGGTCAGCGAAGGGTGATGTCGTTGTCTTCGCCGACGCCGACGGCACGTACGATCTGACCCGGATCGGCGATCTGTTGGCCGCCCTCGATGAGGGGGCGGATCTCGCCATCGGGTCCCGGTTCGGGGAGTCCCTGGCGCCGGATGCCATGCCCCCCCTGCACCGCTACGTCGGCACGCCAGTCCTGACGCGCCTGTTGCGTCTGCTGACGGGATCGCGCGTCGTCGACAGCCAGTCCGGTTTTCGCGCCGTGCGGCGCTCGCGACTTGCCGCCCTCGGTTTGCGCGCCGAGGGGATGGAATTCGCCAGCGAAATGCTGCTGCGAGCCGAGCGCGACGGTTGGACCGTGGTCGAGAAGCCGACCGGATATCGCCGCCGGATCGGGCGCAGCAAACTGGACCCATGGCCCGACGGCTGGCGTCATCTGCGTCTGCTCGTGTTGCTCAGCCCGCAATTGTCGTTGCTGGCGCCCGCCGCCGCCGCGCTGGCGCTCGGCGCGATCTTGTGCGCCATCTCGCTGGTCGCGCCGACCGGCGTGCCCATCGGACCCTTGCGTTGGCTGCCGGTATTTCTCGGGCCGATGCTGTTGATGCTGGGCGGACAGGCCGGATTGCTCGGGTTGCTCGCGGCGCATCGCTCGGCGCTGGCTCCGGTCGGATTGCGTGAGCGGCTGGCCTGGCTCGGCTGTCCGGGGGGCGTCCGGCGCTTGCTGGCGGGTTGCGCCGCGACGGCGTCGCTCGGCGCGCTGCTCGATCTGCTGCTGCTTGCGCTCTGGCTTGGCGGCCGCTCGGGACCGCAACTGCTCGGCGTCGCCGGACTGGCGCAAGCGGCGATCGTCTTCGGGCTCGGCGGCGTCGCGACCTTGTTCGCGATCGAGTTCGCCCGCGATTCACTGCTTGACTGAATCGATCCGGAGGACGAGCGTTTCGCCGTCGTCAAACAGGATCGACACCGGCGGCTTCGGTTCGGCCAGCCATCGCTGCCAGCCGATCCATTCCCGCTCGCGGACGACGAGCAGCCGGACGCCCGTCCGGCTTGACAGGGCGCGGAGTTCGTCTCCTGACAGGCGCCGGTCGAAGAAATCGCTCGCCAACATCGCCGACGCGCGCTCCCCGGGAAAGCCGAGCCAACGCGCCTCGGAGCCGACGGCGATGCGGGCGGACGTCAGTCCTTCGAGCCACCAGCCGATCGGCCAACCGCGCAAATCGGCGCGCACAGCAACGATGCTGGCGGGATGGATTTGCTGGATGGCCGCCGCCGCGTCGACCAGCGACTGATCGAGCGTCCGGTAATAGCCGAAATATTGGCGGGCCATCAGGTCGCCGGCGGGGACGAGGATCGCCAGCAGCAGCGCCGACAGCAGCATTGATGGGGTGATGGCGCTGGGCCGCTTCCAGCGCAGCCGCTCGACGCCGCTCAGCGCCGCCAGCAGCGCGCCGCACAAAATCGGCGGCAAGAGCCGCGCTTCGGGGTAGACGAGGAAGAGAACGCCGGGAACGCCAATGAGCGCCGCGCAAGCCGCGCCGAGAGCGCCCAGGCGGCGACCCGACAGGAGCAGGGCCGCGACGCCGCCGCAGATGACGGCGATCCAGACCGGCGTGGCTTCGCGCGTGGCGTATACGAACGCATCGAGCCGGCCGAGACCGGCCGCGTCAAGCGGCGGGGCGTAACCGGCGGCATGAAATGCGGCGAGCAGGCCAAGGGCGACGATCGCGCCCGGAGCGAGGGCGATGAACGCGAGGCGCAAGCCGACGCCTCGCCGTCCGCGTGTCGCCGGATCGAGCGCCCAGAGCGGCCAGAGCGCGGCGCCGCAGACGAGCGCCAGCGGACCGTAGATGTGGTGGGAGACGGCAGCGGCGATGAAGGCGACCGTTGCGGCGGCGACCGCCCAAATGCGGTGATTCAGTCGCTGACCGCGTGCCGCCTCGCGCGGCGCTAAAGACGCCGCGCTAACGCCGATAAGCCGGCTTGAGCCGGCTGAGCAACGAGATTCGCGGTCGGCTGGCTCGTCGTCCGAGGGAACGCCATGCAATGCCGACGACAGCGCGGCGCAGCCGGCCAGCATGAAAGCGAACGCCAGCGTCTGTGGATAGCCGCCGTAGGCGATCGGCTCGATGATGGCGCTGGCGGACCCGACGACGATCAGGCCCGTGATCGCGGCCGGCCAGCCGAGGCCGAGCCGCGCCAATGCGACGACCGCGACGAGGACGGCAGCGAAGGCGAGCATCGCGACGAGGCGCAACGCGAGGAGCGGGCCGAACGCGTCGCTTGCCAGCCCCGCCAGCAGCGGGACGAGCGGCGCGTAGACGCCGTCGGTCGAACGTCCCACGCCGCCGAGATAGCCGCGACCCAGCGCCAGCCATTGGCCGCCGTCGAGGCCGGTCGGATACGGTCCCATTTGGCGCCAGCGCTCCCCGACCAGCGCCGCCAAGACGATGACCGCCATGACGGCCGGGGCTGCCGTGGTCAATCGTCGGCGGAGGTCGCCGGCTGCCGACGCCGGAATGGTCGCCGCTGGTTCGATCGCAAGATTCGCCATCGCCGCCAGTTTCGTCCACGAGCATGGCGCTCGTCACGGAGGCCGATGCGTGTGTCCGATTCCGTTTTGGCCGCACGATCCGGATGGGCCGCCGCGCCGCTGCGGCATACCATAGCGTCCGAATCGAGCGACGATCCTCAGGAGCATGACACATGACCGCAATCGCAATCTCGACGACTGAAGATGGCCGGTGGGACGCCTGGGCGAACCGGGACGCGGAGGCGGTTGGTCGCTTCGTCGTCGCCGTCCGCAGCACCGGCATCTATTGCCGCCCCGATTGTCCAGCGCGTCGGCCGAAGCCGGAAAACGTCCGCTTTTTCGACGATTGCGCCAGCGCCGAGCGCGCGGGATTCCGCCCCTGCAAACGCTGTCGGCCAACGGAGGCGACGCGCCCGATCGAACGGGCAATTGCCGAAGCATGCCGTCTGCTCGACGAAGCGGACGCGCCGGTGACGCTGGCGGCGCTTGGCGCCGAGGTCGGGGTCAGCCCGTCGCATTTGCAGCGGGCGTTCACGGCCGCGGTCGGGATGTCGCCTCGCGCCTATGGCGAAGCGCGGCGGGCGGCGCGGCTCCGCACGGGACTGGAACGGGGGAGCGACGTGACCACCTCGATCGTCGATGCCGGCTTCGGCTCGCCCAGCCGGGTCTACGAGGCGGGCGACCGTCTCGTCGGCATGCTGCCGTCGATCTACCGGAGAGGCGGCGCCGGGGAAGACGTCCGCTACACGACCGTGTCGACATCGCTCGGCGAGGTGCTGGTGGCGACCACGGCGCGCGGCATTTGCGC
>JAICJJ010000636.1 GCA_025928535.1 Thermomicrobiales bacterium | reverse complement strand
GTCGATGGAGGACGACGTTCCCTCACCCCCAGCCCCTCTCCCCTTGCGGTGGGCGAGGGGAGACGGTTCCCCCTCGCCTGCCGCAGCGGGAGAGGGGGTAGGGGGTGAGGGAACGCCCGGCGCCACGCCGCCGAATTGGCGACAATCTCACGCGGGATGCAGCGTGCAGCGGTACGGCGCAGGAGGCGCGCTTGACAGCGACCTGGAGCAACTGGGCGGGAAACGTCGTGGCGAGACCGCGCGCCGTCGTGCGGCCGGCCTCGATCGACAAGTTGCGGCGTGCCGTGCGGGAGGCGGCGGCGCGGGGCGACACGATCCGGGCGGTCGGGGCGGGGCATTCCTTCGCGCCGCTCTGCCAGACCGACGGCCTCCTGCTCGATCTGTCGCTTCTTTCCGGTCTGGAGCGGGTCGATCCGGCGACGGGGGAAGCAACCGTCCTCGCGGGAACGCGGCTGCACGATCTCGGCGAACCGCTGCTGGCTGCCGGCCGGGCGCTGGCGAATCAGGGCGACATCGACACGCAGGCGGTCGCCGGCGCGGTCGCGACCGGCACGCACGGCACGGGCCGCAAGCACGGCAGTTTCGCGGCGATGGCCCGGGCGATCGAACTGTGCACGCCCGAGGGCGATCTGGTCACGATCGACGGGCGCGACCCGGATCGGCTGCGCGCCGCATCGCTCTCGCTCGGCCTCCTCGGCGTGATGACGCGGCTGACGCTGGACACGGTTCCCGCCTACAAATTGCGCGGCCGGACGCGGCCGCTGCCGTTCGACGCCTGCCTCGACGGCTTTCTCGCCGAGGAAACGGCCCGCCGCACCGCTGAGTTCTGGTGGCTGCCGGCGCTCGATCAATGCGTGTTGAAGACGTTCGACGACACCGACGCGCCGATCGACCGGCCCGAAACGCCCGAATATCCGCCCGGCACGCTCGAACGCTATCTGAAGCCGGACGCGGTCGATTGGAGTTGGCGGATGTATCCCTCCGTCCGGACGACGCCGTTCGTCGAGATGGAATACACGCTGCCGCTCGCCAACGGCCCGGACGCCATGCGCGAATTGCGCGAGATGATGCGGACGCGCCATCCCGACTGCGCGTGGGCGGTCGAATATCGAACGCAATCAGGCGAGCAGAGCCTGCTCAGCCCGACCCAAGGCGCGGAAAGCGTCACGATCAGCGTCCATCAGGCGGCCGAGTTGCCGTGGGACGCGTTTTTCCGCGACGCCGAAGTGATCTTTCTGGCGAGCGGCGGCCGGCCGCATTGGGGCAAACTGCATTGCCTGGATGCGGCCGGAATCGCCCGGCGCTATCCCGCGCTCGACGCCTTTCGCGCCGTCCGGCGGGCGCTCGATCCGGCCGGGGCATTCGTGAACGATCATCTCGCGGAGTTGGGGTTTGCCGAGTAGCCGCGCAGCGGCGCAACAGAGGGAAGGGAACGCGATGACGGAGCGGCATCCGATTCAGGTGGGCATCTCGACCACGCCCCAGCATGGAACGTACGCGACGATGCGGGAGCGGTGGCGGCAAATCGAGGAGATGGGCGCCGACACGCTCTGGACCTGGGATCACTTTTTCCCGCTCAAGGGCGATCCGAACGGCCTCC
>JAICJJ010000318.1 GCA_025928535.1 Thermomicrobiales bacterium | reverse complement strand
GCCGTCTCGCCTGAACGAATCGACACGGGAGCGACGACCGATGCCATACGCCCGATTCGCCGACGACGCCCATCGCTGGGCGACGGAACGCGCCGTGACGCTCTGGGCCTGTTTCTCCGGCGATCTCACGCCGGCCGACCTGGAGACGATCGCCGCCGAGGCCGGAGCGATCAAAGCCGACGGCGCCCGCTTCGCCCTGATCGTGCCCGACGGCAAAACGTCGAACGCAAGCGAAGCAGCGTTGGTCGATCTGGTCGTCGCTGGCCCAGCCGCACCGTCGCCGTTCGGCTTGTTCGCCGCGCTCGAAGCGGCGGACGTGGCCAACGTGCGGCAGCTCGGCGTGTTCGGCGCGTCCGAAGCGGCGCTGGACGCGGCGACCCGCGCCGGAGCCGGCGCGATCGTCGGCATCGCCCCGGCGGCGCCTGAAGCGCGTCGCCCGCTCGTCTTCGCCCAACCCGACGTCATCATCGCGCCGAGCGAGTTCGCGGCGCTCGACGCCGGGCGCTACGCGAGCGGTCGCGCCCATCGGCAACGGGTGCTGCTCAACCCAGGTCCCTCGGTCGTCACCGACCGCGTCCACCGCGCCATCGGCGGCCCCGATCTCTGCCACCGCGAGCCGGAATACAGCGACATCCTGCAGCGCGTGCGGAGCCGCCTGCTCGACGTAGCGGGCGTCGATGACGATTGGGCGATGGTGATGCTGGCCGGCAGCGGCACCGCCGCGATGGAAGCGATGGTCGGCGGCGCGACCCGGCCGGGCAGGAAACTCCTCGTCTGCCGCAATGGCATCTATGGCGAGCGGATCGAAACGATCGCCCGCCGGCTCGGCATCGAAACGGTTATCGTGAGCGCGTCCGATCTGGAGCCGATCGATCCGGCGGCGGTCGAGCGGGCGCTGGCGGCCAACCCGGAGGTCGACGCCGTCGCCGTCATCCATCACGAGACGACGACGGGCTTGCTCAACCCGGTCCATGAGGTCGCGGCCGTCGCCAACCGGCATGACACGCTCGTGCTGGTCGACGCCATCAGTTCGCTCGGCGCGGAAGAACTCGATCTGAACGGAACCGGCATCGACTTCGTCGCCTCGACCTCCAACAAATGCCTGCACGGCTTGCCCGGCGCGTCGTTCGTCCTCGTCTCGCCGCGCGGTCAGGGGCGGATCGCGGAAACGCCGCCCCGTTCGCTCTATTTCGATCTGCCGAACTACCTGAAAGCGCAGAAAAAGCGGACCGTGCCGTTCACGCCGGCGATTCCGGCGCTCTACAGTCTCGACGCCGCGCTCGACGAATTGTTCGACGAAGGTCTGGCGCACCGGCAAGCGACCTACCAGGCGCGAATGGACTATCTCGACCGCGAATTCGCCCGCCTCGGGCTGGAGCCGCGCGTGCCGAAGGGTTGCCGCTCCCGCTCGGTCCGCTCGCTGCCGCTGCCGGACGGCGTCGGCTACGCCGCGCTACACGACGCGCTGAAATCGGAGGGATATGTCATCTACGCCGGCCTCGGCGACGCCGCCGCGACCACCTTTCGCGTCTGCGCCCTCGGCGCCTTGACCGTCGAAGCGCTCGAAGGCTTCATCGCGGCGCTCGAACGCGCCATGCGCCAGGCGGCGCCGCTGCTTGCCTGACTTGCCGGAGGGAGAGCGGTTCTTCCTTCTTCGCTGGCCAACATCGCTGGCCAAACGGATTTCACCCTGGAGGATTCCTTGTCGCCCGAATCGGTGACGATCAACGCCCGCGAATATCGACTCCCCCGCCGCCCGACCGCGGTCATCACGATCGATGGTTGCGACCCGCGCTATCTCGACGACGCGCTCGACCGCCGGTTGATGCCCCGCCTGGCCGAGATGCTCGCCGGCGGCGGCGCCTACCACCGCGGCCGCAGCCAGATGCCGTCGTTCACCAATACCAACAACATGTCGATCGTGACCGGCGCTCCGCCAATCGTGCATGGCTTGCCCGGCAATCACTACCTCGCCCCGAATGGCGAAGAAGTGCAACTGAGCGACCCGTCGTTCCTGCGGGCGCCGTCGATCCATGCCGCGTTGCAAAACGCCGGCGCGAAGGTGCTGGCCGTCACCGCCAAGGACAAGTTGCGGCGGATGCTGGCGGCGGGCGACGTGCCCGGCACGAGCGCCGAGAAAGCGCACGAGCATGGCATCCCTGCCTATGGGATCGACGATGTGGTCGGGCTGGTCGGCCGGCCCAATCCCGGCCCCTACGAATGGGACATGAGCCACTACGCGATCGAGATCGGCATCGCTGTCTCCCGCCGCGTCGGGATGATGGACCTGATGTACCTATCCACAACCGATTTCGTCCAGCACGCCGAAGGCCCCGGCGGCTCGATGGCGGACCGCTATTTCCGCCGCTTCGATGTACTGCTCGGCGAATTGCTCGATCTCGGCTACGCGGTCGGGATGGTCGCCGACCATGGCATGAACGCCAAGCATCATCCCGACGGCTCCCCGCGCGTTCATTACCTGGAGGACGTGCTGACCGCCGCCGGCATCCCGAACCACCACGTCATCTTGCCGATCACCGATCCGTATGTCGTCCATCACGGCGCGCTCGGCTCCTTCGCCTGGGTCCACGTCGCGCCGGAGGACATCGACCGCGCCTGCGCCGCGATTTCCGCGCTCGACGGCGTCGAAGAAGTTTTGACGCGCGACGAAGCGGCGACGATCTACCAGCATCCGACCGACCGAATTGGCGATCTTTCGGTCGCCTCCGACGCCGGCACGGCGCTCGGCAAGTCGGCCGCCAAGCACGATCTGTCGGTGCTGGCGGGGCCGCTCCGCTCGCACGGCGGACGGCACGAGCAGATTGTGCCGATCGTCGTCAGCCATCCCCTCGCTCCGCGCTACGCCGATCTCCACCAAATCGGCGTCACGAACGCCGACATCCACGATCTGATGCTGAATGGAGTGCTGTAGATGGCCATCGCGATCGAGACTCGCCACGATCTGCCGCTCCTGATCGACGGCGAAGAAGTCTGGGGCGACGTCCGCTTCGACGTCCGCTATCCCTACACCGGGGAGATCATCGGCTCGGCTCCCAGCCTGAGCCGCGCCCAGGTCGAAAGCGTGCTCGACCGCGCCGCAAGCCTGCGCTGGAGCCTTTCCCGCCACGAACGGGCGCAAATCCTCAATCGCATCGCCGACGGGCTCGAAGCCGACGCCGCCGCGTTCGCCCGCCTGATCACGAGCGAATCGGGGCTATCGCTGAAAGACACGACCTACGAAATGAAGCGGGCGCAAGACGTCTTCCGCTTTTCGGCGATGGAAGCGCTGCGCGACGACGGCCAGGTCTTCGCCTGCGACACCTCCGCCAACGGCAAGCAGCGCCGCGCCTACACGTTGCGGGAGCCGCTGCGCCTCGTCGCCGCGATCACGCCGTTCAACCATCCCCTCAATCAGGTCGCCCACAAGGTCGCGCCGTCGATCGCGACCAACAACACGATGGTGCTCAAGCCGTCGAGCCGAACGCCACTCGCCGCGCTCCGCCTCGCCCGGATCATGCGCGAGGCGGGTTTGCCGGACGGCATGGTGACGATGGTCACCGGCGACGCCGAGACGATCGGTCCGGCGCTCTGGACCCATCCCGCGGTCGAATTGGTCAGCCTCACCGGCGGGACCGAAATCGGCAAGCGGGTTGCCCGCGAGATGGGCTACAAGCGGGCGATTCTGGAACTGGGCGGCAACGATCCGCTGATCGTGCTGCGCGACGCCGACCTCGACGAAGCGGTCGGGCTGGCGCTCTCTGGCGCGTTCAAGAATTCCGGCCAGCGCTGCACCGCCGTCAAGCGGATCATCGTCGAAGAGCCGCTCGCCGACGCGTTCGCCGCCAGGCTGGCCAACGCCGCCGCGACGCTCAAGGTCGGCGATCCGATGGACCCGACGACCGACATCGGCACGGTCATCGCCGAGTCAGATGCGATCGAATTCGAGCGCCGGATGCGCGATGCGATTGCGAGCGGCGCGCAACTTCTCTTCGGCGGCGAGCGCTGCGGCGCGCAGATCACCCCGGCGGTGCTCGACCATGTCCGGCCCGAGATGGAACTGGTCTCCTGCGAAACGTTCGGCCCGTTCGCGCCGATCATGCGCGTGCCCGATCTCGACGCGGCGATCGCGACGGCCAACAAGCAGGATTTCGGCCTCGCCAGCGGCGTCGTGACCAACGATCTGCGCTCGATCAACCGCTGCATTCGGGAATTGCGCTGCGGCACCGTCAACATCCGCGAAGTGGGCGGCTACCGCACGGAATTGACCCCCTTCGGCGGCACGAACGACAGCGGCCTCGGCGTCAAGGAAGGCGTCATCGAGGCGATGAAGGCGATGACGTTCACGAAGTTGTATACGTTGCCGTGGAATT
>JAICJJ010000191.1 GCA_025928535.1 Thermomicrobiales bacterium | reverse complement strand
TGTTTCTTGTCTCGTGGTCGAACTGTCCTGAGAACGCGCCGCGTCGCAGACCCATCGCGAGCGCGGCCGACGAGAACCAACGGCCTGCCATAGTCCGCCTCGGGCGCGCCGGGGCGATGCCGGCCGTTGGCGCGCTTGCGAGAGGAGGCTGGCTGTGGCGTCGTTCCCCGTTCGTCTCAATCGCCGCCGGATCATCGAAGCCGCCGGGAGCATCGGTCTCGGCGCCCTCGCCAGCCGGCTTCCCGACCGGCTCGCCGCGGCGCAAGACAATCTGTCGTTGACCCTCAAATACGGCGTCCTGGTCGGCCTGACGGGCGACGCCGCGCCGGCCGGGCAGGCATGGAACAAGGCCGTGTCCCTCGGCATCGACACGCTCAACGAAAAACTGGCCGCGGCCGGCTTGGGCGACCGCCTCAAAGCCGTGTTGACCGATTCCCAGGACAGCGAAGGAACCGCCCAACGCGGCGTCGAAGCGGCGACCAAACTCGTCACCGTCGATCAGGTCCAGGTCGTCATCGGCGACCTGTTCAGTTCCGTCACCAGCGCCGCCGCGCAGTCGGTCGTCATCCCGAACAACGTCTTGATGTTCACCGGCGGCACCAACCCGGCCCTGACCCAGTTGAACGGCTCAGGGCCGACGCTCCTCTGGCAGCCGGTCGCCGCCGACGATTTGCAAGGCCAGGTGCTCGCCAAACTGATGGGCGAAGCGTTCAGCGCCGACGCCGACGTCAACGCCGGCGTCCGCAACGACGCCTACGGCACGGGATTGGGCGAGGTCTTCCGCGGCGCCTGGGAAAAAGGCGGCGGCAAGATCGGCGAATACGTGACGATCAACCCCGATCAGCCGACCTACGACACCGAAGCGCAACAACTCGTCAGCGGCGATCCGGCGGGTTGGCTGATGGTCGATTTTTGCCCGGAATTCGCCAAACTCGTCGGCCCGCTGCAGCGCAGCGGCAAATGGGATCCGACCAAGACATTCGGCAGCGACACGATGATCGACTGCGGCACCGAGGTGAAAGAAGCCGGCGTGCCGGGCATGCGCGCCGTGCAGGCCAACGCTTCGGCCGGTTCGTCGTTCAAGGATTACCAGCAGTTGTTCCAGAGCAAGGCGTCCAACCTCAATTTCCAGGCATTCACCGCCGAAGCGTTCGACAGCGTCTTCATCGCCTTTCTGGCGGCGGTCGCCGCCAAGTCGAACGATCCGGTGGAGATCAGCAAGCAGGTCGTCTCCGTCACCAATCCGCCGGGCGACGATTACACCTATCTCGACATCGACAAGGCGGTCCAGGCGCTGCTGGCGGGCAAGGACATCCATTTCAACGGCGCGACCGGCCCGATCCTGTTCAACGCCCAGGGGCGCGTCACCTCGACCGCCTACGACATCTGGCAGGTCGGCGCGGACGGCCGCGGCAAAGTCGTCGATACGATCTCCTTCAAGGCGTAGCCGCGGAGCGAGGCGCGCGTGCGGACCTTTGCGTTTCCTGCGGAATGGCCGCTGGCCGGCAAACGGCGAACGACGGTCGGGATCGTGGCCGCCATCGTCACCCTGGCGCTGGTCGCGGCGGTCGTCTCGCCGCGCGCCGATTTCGCCCAATTCGCCCAACTGGTCGTCAACGGGGTGATCACCGGCTCGATCCTGGCGCTGGCCGGCGTCGGCGCGACCCTGATTTTCGGCATCCAGCGGATCGCCAATTTCGCTCACGGCGATTTCCTGACCATCGGCGCCTACGCCGCGTTCGTCGTCAACAGCCTGCTCGGCCAGAATCTGGCGCTGGCCGCCGTCGGCGCAATGGCGGCGGTCGCGCTTTTCGCCGTCGTCGCCCATTTCGTGCTGTTCCGCCCGTTGCGCGGCCGCGGCACGGTCGCCCTGGCGCTGATCAGCGTCGGGTTGGGACTGGTGATCCGCAATGGAATCGCCATCGTCGCCGGCTCGGAAATCCGCCGCTTTCAGGTCAGCCAGTCGGACGTGATCGAGTTGGGCGTCGTCCGCCTCGCGCCGGGACAGGCGGTCGCGATCGCGGTCGCCGTGATCGTCGCGCCGCTGGTCGGGCTGTTCCTCGCCCGCACCCGCGTCGGCAAGCGGATGCGCGCCGTCGCCGACAACCGCGATCTCGCCGCCGTCGCCGGCATCGACATCGAGCGGATCGCCGTCTACGTCTGGATTCTGGCCGGGGCGCTGGCCGGATTGGCCGGCGTCATGCTCGGCCTGGAGCAGGGCACGTTCGACCCGAACATGGGCGTCGGGCCCCTCTTTCTGATTTTCACGGCGGTCGTGCTCGGCGGCATCGGCAGCGCCTACGGCGCGTTGTTCGCCGGGCTGGCGCTCGGGCTGGCGATGGAACTATCGACCTGGGACGGCTTTTTCGGCGGTCTCGACGCCAAATACAAGCCGGTCCTCGCCTTCGTCGTCTTGATCTTGCTGCTGCTCTATCGGCCGCAGGGTCTGCTCGGTCGGGCGCGGATTCTCTGATGGATATCTTCAACGTGCCATTCTGGACGTTCGTCGCGGTGATCGCCGGCATCTACACGATCTTCGCCCTCGGGTTGTATGTGCAATACGCGCTGACCGGATTGCCCAATTTCGGCCACGTCGCCTTCGCCGCGCTGGCCGCCTACACGATGGCGATCCTGGTGATTCGGTTCGCCTCGCCGATGCCGCTCGCCGCGCTCGCCGGGCTGCTGGTCGCAGTCGCCTTCAGTTTCGTCCTCGGCATCCCGACCTTGCGTCTGCGCGCCGACTATCTCGCGATCGCGACCGTGGCCGGCGGCGAAATCGTCCGCTATCTGGCGCTCAACCTGCAGGGGTTGACCGGCGGTCCGCTCGGCTCGATCGGCATGCTGGGCCCGACCAAACTGGCCCAATACAACGGGCCGTGGGACGCGCTCATTCGCCGGATCGTCGATGCGCTCAAGGAGAGTTCGATCTTTGCGCCCGTCGCCAGCCGCGATTTCGCGATGCTGCTGATCGTCTGGCCGTTGGCGTTGCTGCTGCTGCTCGTCTTCTGGCTGATGGCGCGTTCGCCCTGGGGCCGGCTGATGCGGGCGATTCGCGAAGACGAAGCGGCGGCGGCCGCCGTCGGCAAGAATGTCTTCCGCGCCAAGATGCAGGCGCTCGCCCTCGGCGCGTTGCTCGGCGGCCTGGCCGGGCTGCTGCTGGCGTGGCAAATCGGCATCGTCACGCCGGACGACTACCAGCCGACCTTCACCTTTTACGCCTACCTGATCCTGATCCTCGGCGGGACGACTCGCATCTGGGCGATTCCGTTCGGCGCGGCGCTGTTCGGTCTCCTCTACTCCGGCACCCGCTTCCTGAACTTTTTTCCGCTGTCCCTGTTCGATTCGGGCGAACGCGCCTACCTCCGTCTGCTGCTCGTCGGCTTGCTGCTGATTGTCCTGATGGCGGTGCGGCCGCAAGGATTGCTCGGCAACCGTCGCCAGTTGTTGCTGCAATGACGCCCGCGCCGCTCCTCGCCGCGCGCGATCTCCGCAAGCGCTTCGGCGGCGTGCTTGCCGTCAATGATGCGTCGATCGCGGTCGCGCCGCAGTCGATCACCGCCTTGATCGGTCCGAACGGCGCCGGCAAGACGACGATGTTCAATCTCCTTTCCGGCTTTCTGCGGCCGGAAAGCGGCGCGATCGAATTCGACGGGCGGCGATGCGAAGGGCAGCCGTCTCACGCGCTGGCGGCGGCCGGGCTGGTCCGCACCTTCCAGATTCCGCGCGTGCTGACCCGGATGACCGTGCTCGAAAACATGATGCTGGCCGGAACGGGACAGCCGGGGGAAGCGCTCGGCGCCGCGCTGATCCGGCCGCGGCGGGTCGCGCGACGCGAAAACGAAATCCGCGCGCAAGCCCGCGAACTGCTGGCGTTGATCCGACTCGACCGTCTCGCCGGCGACTATGCCGGCACGCTTTCCGGCGGCCAGCGCAAATTGCTCGAATTCGGCCGCGCCTTGATGACGCGGCCGCGGCTCCTCCTCCTCGACGAACCGATGGCCGGAGTGGCGCCGACGTTGGCGCTGCAATTGCTGGAGCACATCATCGACTTGCGGGCGACGCGGGGCATGACCTTCCTCGTGATCGAACATGACATGGAAATGGTGATGGCGATCAGCGACCGGATCGTCGTCATGGACGAAGGCGCCGTCATCGCCGAGGGACTTCCCGGCGAGATTCAGCGCAATGAGCGGGTGATCGCCGCCTACCTGGGCGGGATCGACCAGTCGGCGCCCGCCGTCAGCGGGTCTCGGGCATGAACGCGACCGGCGATCCCATCCTTTCGGTGCGTGGTCTGGTCGCCAGGTATGGCGAAGACGACGTGCTGCGCGGCGTCTCGCTCGACGTTCCGGCCGGGGCCGTCGTCGCCGTGATCGGGCCGAACGGCTCGGGCAAATCGACGCTGCTGAAAACGATCTACGGACTGGTGCGCGCGCGTCGGGGCGAGGTCGTCTTTCGCGACCGCGACGGTGGCGCGCGCGATCTGGTCGGGATGCGGCCGCACGCGATCACGCGGCTCGGCGTCAACATGACGCCGCAACTGGCCAATGTCTTTGCCGACATGTCGGTGCGTGAAAACCTCGAAATCGGGGCCGAGGTCGCCGGCGGCCGCTTCGCCGACCGGCTCGAGCAGACGCTGGGCCTCTTTCCGGCGTTGAAGCCGGCGTTGCCGAAACGGGCGGCGACCCTCTCCGGCGGGCAGCGGCAAATGCTCGGCATCGCCCGCGCCTTGATCGCCGATCCCCGATTGCTGATTCTGGACGAGCCGTCGGCCGGGCTGGCGCCGGCGGTGGTCGATGAAGTGTTCGCCAAGGTGAACGCGATCAACGCGGCGGGCGTTTCGATCTTGATGGTCGAGCAAAAAGCGCGCCAGTGCCTGGCGCTGGCGGACTACGGCTACGTGCTCGACATGGGGCAAAACCGCATGGAAGGAGCGGGCAAGGCGTTGCTGGCCGATCCGGCGGTGATCGACGCCTATCTCGGCAGCCGCAGCCGGCTCGACCTGTCGGCGCTGAAGCGGCGTCCGCTTTCCGAATCGAACGAGCGAGGATCGCAATGAATGATGGGAACGTTCAGGGTTCGGCGGCGAGTGCAACCGACGCGACGGCCGGGTGGGCCGCGGTCGATCCAACCTTGACCGCCTTCGATTATGACGGCGTGACGTTGCTGCCGAGCCGCTTCGCGGCGCAGACGGAACAGGCGCGCGAGGTCTATTTCAATCTGCCGAACGACGATGCGTTGAAAGGATTCCGGCGCGACGCCGGGATGCCGGCGCCCGGCCACGACATGCGCGGCTGGTGCGCCCGCGACAGTTCGGTCATCTTCGGCCAACTGCTCAGCGGCATGGCGCGACTCAGCCGCGCCACCGGCGACGACGCCCTGCGCGACAAGGCGGTTGCCCTCGGCGAAGGCTGGCGAGCGACGATCGGGCCGGACGGCGACGCCCGGATGGACGTCTATGCCTGGGAAAAACTCGTCTGCGGCCTGGTCGACCTGCACCGCTACGCCGGCGACGACCGGGCGCTGCCGGCGCTAACGGCCTCGACCGAGTGGGCCGCGCGAACGTTCGACCGCACGCGCCACGTGGCCGACGAATACGACTTTCAGGGCGGCGGCCCGGCTGCAACCCGGGAGTGGTACACGCTGCCGGAAAATCTCTACCGCGCCTACCTGTCGAGCGGGAACGAATTGTTCAAGGAATTCGCCGATGTCTGGCGCTACGATGCGTTTTGGGATCAATTCGCGGAGAGTGCCGAACTCGTCGACATCGTCCCGGTTCACGCCTACAGCCACGTCAACACCTTCAGCAGCGCCGCGATGGCCTATGCCGTCGGTGGCGATCCGCGAGATCTCCGCGTCTGCGTCAACGCCTACGATTTTCTGCTGCAAACCCAATGCTATGCCACCGGGGGCTATGGTCCGGACGAACGGCTGATGGGGCTCGACGGCCAACTCGGCCGCTCGCTCGACCTCTACGCGGGGCACGCCGAAATTCCGTGCGGCACGTGGGCGGCGTTCAAGTTGTCGCGCGCGTTGATGGGCTTCACCGGCGAAGCCCGCTTCGGCGACTGGATCGAAACGCTGCTCTACAACG
>JAICJJ010000429.1 GCA_025928535.1 Thermomicrobiales bacterium | reverse complement strand
TCCGTCTCCCCTTCCTCGCTGCGCCTCACCGGAGACGCATCACTCGGCCGCCGGCCCCGCCTCGTCGGAGCGCTCCGCTTCGGCCCCCCGCAGCACTCCTTGCAAGATTTGATTCGATTCGGCCAGGCTCAGGCGGAGGCTGTCGATGTAGTCGAGCACCTCGAGCAAGGCCGGGTCCGCTTCGAGTTGCCGCACCAGCGGCGCCAACTCGCCGAAGTCGTGCAGCGCGGCGACGAGATTGTCTCGCGCCTGGTCGGCCCGCCCCGCCGGCGTCGGGTAGGCCCAGACGCCGGCCGTCGATTCCGGCACGACGCGATCGACCGGCTCGCGCGCCGGCTCGCGCGCCGGCTCGGGCGCGGGCTCCGGGGCGGGCGGCAGTCCGGCAGGAGACGGCGAAGGCGCGGGGGCCGACGGCGCGGCGACGACCGGCTCGGTCGCGGCGTAGGGATCGAATTTGACGGCCGGCTCGGTCTGGCGGGCGGCGAGATAGGCGACGATGCCGACGACGATCGGCGTGGCAATGACGATCGCCCAGACCTGGCCGAGCGTCAGCCCGAGCGTGTCGTAATAGGCGGCGATGAAGAGCGTGCCGAGAAAGGCGAGGACGGCCAGTCCGATCGCGAAGCGGGCCGGGCTTTGCCGCGGCGGCTGCAGATATTCGACGCGCCGGACGGCGTGGCGGTTGGCGCGGTCGATCCAGGGCGCGAACGTCAGCAATCCGAAGATCAGCGCCGGAAAGAGGAGGCCGCCGAGAAAGGTCGGGCTGATCGTGGCGCCGGGCAGGGGGATCGACGCTTCGGCCGGAACGATCTTGAGGAAACCGTAGATCCACATCAGATACCAGTCGGGCTTCACCTCGGGGGTGGCGGGACCGGGCGGACCGAACGCGCTCAGCGGGTGGGGCGGCACGAACGCCGAGAGGAGAAAAAGCGCGCCGAACATGACCAGCAGCAATTCGCCGGCGAGGAGCGCCTGGTACGGCCACGCCGGCACGCCGAGAACTTTCCCCGGTTCGGCGAGCGGCCGGGCGTAGCCGGGCTGGGAATGCTTTTGCTTGAGAATGATCAGCAGATGCACGCTCACCAGCAGCGCGATCAGCGCCGGCACGACGAAAACATGGATGGTGTAGAGGCGGGCCAGGCTGCCGAGCGTGGGAAAGGCGCCGCCGAAAAAGAGATCGGCGGCGATGGCGCCGATCCAGGGAATCGAGCGGGCGATGCCGTAGCCGATGCCGGTGGCCGTCACGGCGAAGGCGTCGTACGGCAGACCGTAGCCGACGAACCCGGCCATCAGCGTCAAACCGAGCAGCATCGTCCCGACGACCCAGTTCACCTCGCGCGGATTGCGGTAGGTTCCGGTGAAAAAGACGCGGAGCAGATGCAGGAGGACGGCGGCGATCATGACGTGCGCCGCCCAGTGATGGGTGTTGCGGAAGAGATTGGCGACCGGAATCGATTCGATCAGGCGGACGCTGGCGTACGCTTCGGGATAGGTCTGGCCGCCGAGGCTGACGTCGATGTTGGACGGCACGTAGATCAGCCCGAGGTAGATGCCGGTCAGGACCAGAATCACGAAGGCGAAAAGCGCCATCTCCCCCAGAAAAAAGGTCGACTGGACCGGAAAGGCCTTCCGCCCGTACTTGCGGTAGAAGGCGGTCAGCCCCAACCGCTCGTTCAGCCACTCCCTGACGGAATGGTCGGACGACGGCGCCTCGGCTGGGCGCGGCGTCGCAACCGCGCTCGCTCCGGGCGGCAGGTCGCTCGATCCCTCGCTGCGTCGATCGTGATCCGGTTCGCCCGCCATGGTCGATCCTCGCCTCTCCCGTTCAGGTCGGTCCGATCGGACCCGAAAACGTGCCGTTCGCGACGATCGCGCCATCCGGGCCGACCCGAACCGGCAGCGACGGCAGCGGTCGAGGCGCGGGGCCGGCGATGACCTTCGCCCCGTCCGCCGGGTCGTAGACGCTGCCGTGGCAGGGGCAGGCGATGTCGCCGCGCGCGTTCAATTTGGCGAGAACGGTGCAGCCGAGGTGGGTGCAGATGGCGCTGTAGGCGACGAGATGCGCCGGGCTAGCGTCGGGACCGAGTTGGACCAGTTCGATCAGGTTGTCGGCGAGATCGGTTTTGCCTTGCGGAAACGCCTGGACGGCCGTGCCGGGCGGGATCGCGCTGACCAGCACCGGCTTGCCCGCCTGATCCCCGGTCGCGTAGACGAGCGCGTCGCCGGCGGCGACGCCGTGCGTTTCCCGCGTCAGCGTTTTCAACGCCAGCGCCGGCAAGGCGAACGCGACGCCAAAGGCGACGGCGCCGATCCGGATCGCCCATCGAAGAGCGCGTCGCCGGCTGGCCAATTGCCGATCCTGCAGCGCATGCCAGTGCGCCCGCGCCTCGGAGAGCGCGGGAAGGCCCCGATCCGACGCGGGAGAGGGGCGATCAGGCGAGTTCGGGGGGTGCGCCACGGTTCGCTCCTACCATGGAATGCCGTCGTTGCGGTTGTCGAAACCGGCTTCTTCGCCGAGGAAGCCTTCCTTGTAAAAGACGAGCACGAGCGCGAGCAGGGCGCAGCCGATCGCCGCGAAGACGCCGATCCAGACCGTCGCCAAGCTGTTGACGAGGCTCCATCCGAGCGCGATCGCGTCGGCGAGCAAGAGCAACGACCCGACGACGATGCCGACGCTGAGCGGGCCGGTCAGGCGCGGCGGCATCCGTCCGGGCGTCAACGTTTCGCCTTCGAGCAGCACCGAAATGAGACCCTGGACGCCATAGATCGCCAGCGTCAAGGCGATCGCGACGCCGCCGAGAGCCAGTTCGCTCAACGCCGGAGCGGGATTGCCCGCCCGCCACGCCACGACGACGATCGCCAGGACGATCGCGACTCCCAGCGCCGCCAGCGGCATGCCCGGACTGTTGCGCATCGCCCCGATCCCTCCGCATGGCGCACGCGCCCTGCCTCTGGCACGCGCTCCAAAAGGCGCAGAATGGCTCCTAACCACGATTCCTCAGCAGGACCGGCGCCGCAGGTCGCGTCTGATCGTTTCGGATGATTGAGCCATTGGGCGACCTACGCGGTGGTGGGGTCGTGCGTGGATGCGAAGACCGCCACGATGTGTCGAACTGATGGTTGGACGCCGAGCCGGTCGGCTCGTTCGGATTTTGAACCGGCTTCAAATCTCGGGCGGGCTGTCGGTCGGGCCAATTCTCTGTGCTCGGGACGGATCGCGGCGGTCCCTTATCCGTCCTCTGGCACCGGCTCGAAGTCGTAATGGACAGCGATCGCGGCCATCTCTTGCGGCGACCAAGGATGCCCGCTCGCCATG
>JAICJJ010000470.1 GCA_025928535.1 Thermomicrobiales bacterium | reverse complement strand
GGCGAGCGCAGCGACCAGACGAGCCCCGAGGAATTGCTGGCGGCGGCGCACGCGGCTTGCTATGCGATGGCGTTTTCCCACGAATTGACGGGCGCCGGACACGCGCCGGACAGCCTGATCGTCAACGCGACCGTCGGGTTCGACCCGAAGGTCGGCGGCGGATTCGAGGTCAGCTTCTCGCATTTGGTCGTCAAAGGACATGTGCCGGGCATGGACGCGGCCGAGTTTCAGCGGCTGGCGCAGGCGGCGGGCAAGGGCTGCCCGATCTCAGGCGCGCTGAAAGGCAACGTCGAAGTCCTGGTCGACGCCTCGCAGGTTTGACGGGTTCCCTCACCCCCAACCCCTCTCCCATTGCGATGGGCGAGGGGGTAGGGGGTGAGGGCAAACTTCAGTGCTGGCACTTCAGGCAAAAATGCGTGCCGCGGCCGCCGACGACGATTCGCGCGATCTCGCCGCCGCAGCGCGGACACCGACCTCCCCGGGATTGCCCATAGACATTCAGAAATCGCTGGTTTTCGCCCGAAGCGCCGGTGGCGTCGCGGTACGAGGAAAAACTCGTGCCTCGATGGACGATGCCGGCGCGCAGGACGGCGCGTATGGCGCGATGGAGGCGGCGGATTTCCGCTTCGGTCAGGCTGTTGGCGGCGCGCTCCGGGTGCAGGCGAGCCAGGAAGAGCGCCTCATCGACATAAATGTTGCCGAGGCCGGCGATGAGGCGCTGATCGAGCAGGACGCTTTTCAACTTGCCCGGGCGGCGGCCGAGCGCCGAGGCCAGCCAGGCCGCGGTGAAGCGCCGCGACAGCGGTTCGGGGCCGAGGCGCTCGTCGAGCCGCGCCGCCGCGCCGGGCGGCAGATGGCGGAGGCGGCCGAATTTCCGCTGGTCGGCGAAGCGAATTTCCTGACCGTCGTCGAGGACGATCGCCAAATGCTCGAAGCGGAGCGGCGAACTGCCGCCGGGAACGACGACGAGTTGCCCGGTCATCCGCAAATGCGCTTCGATCGTCGTGCCGTCGTCGAGGTCAAGCAAGAGATATTTGCCGCGCCGCCTCACCCGCTCGATCGTGGAGCCGGCGATCCGCGCCGCCACCGCGGCGGGATCGTCGCCGCCGAGCACGCCCTCGAACGCGCCGACCCGCAAGCCGACGATGCGGCGTCCGGCGACCAGCGGCTCGAGGGTCCGTCGGCTCGTTTCGACTTCGGGGAGTTCTGGCATACTGCGAAGGGACCTCGTATCGGGCGGCGCGCCGCGCCGATGCTAGCACACCGCCCGCGCCGGCCACGCCGATGGACGGTCCGCGCTGTAGAGAGGCGAGCGGCCACGGGAGAGCGACGATCGGATGGTTGAGGCCAATCACGACGACTGCATCTTTTGTCGGATTGCGCGAGGCGAACTCGGCACGCCGTTCGTGGCCGAGAGCGAGCAGGCGGTCGCCTTTCGCGACCTGCATCCCCAGGCGCCGACCCACATCCTGATCGTGCCGAAGCGGCACCTCGGGGCGCTGCGCGACCTCGGTCCGGAAGATGCGGCATTGGCGTTCGACTTGCTGCGGATGGCGTCTGACGTGGCGCGGCAGGAAGGACTCCTCGATGGCGGCTACCGGGTGATCACCAACGACGGGCAGGACGCCGGCCAGACGGTCCATCACTTGCATTTCCACCTGCTCGGCGGCAAGCGACTGCACGAGCCGCTCGGGTGACGCGGCCGTGTGCCGCGCAGGAGCAACACCGCGATGGAGGAGCAGACGGTTCGCAGCCGGCTCGAAGCCGATCTGAAGACGGCGATGAAAGCGCGCGACGAATCGACGCGCGACGCCATCCGCTACATCCTGGCGCAGATCAGGAACGCCGAAATCGAGCACCATCGCGATCTGTCGGCGGCCAACGCCGAAGCGACGCTGCGCAAGGTCGGCAAGCAAATGGCCGACGCGATCGAGCAGTTTCGCGCCGCCGGCCGCGAAGACCTCGCCGCGCGCGAAGAAGCCCAACTGGCCGTCCTCCGCCGCTACCTGCCGACGGAGATGACCGACGACGAACTCGCGACGCTGGTCGATGAGGTCATCCGCGAAACGGGGGCGACCGGGCCGAAAGACATGGGCAAGGTGATGCCGGCCGCCATTGCACGCGCGGCGGGTCGCGCCGACGGCCACCGGATCAGCGCGAGCGTCAAATCGGCCCTCGCCGCCGCGTCGTGACGAGCGATGGGTGATGCGACGCCGCAATCAGCGGGCGAAAGACTTCAACTCGAATTCGACATCGCGCTCGAATCGCCGCCGCCGCCCGACCTCAACCTCGACGCGTGGCCGCAACTGGCTCGCTTCGTCCTCAACGAAGAAGGGCAACATGGCGCCTGGGTGGTGGCGGCGGCGCTGGTCGACGACGAACGCATCCGCGCGTTGCACCGCGACTTCATGGGGATCGACACGGCGACCGACGTGATCACCTTTCCGGCGGCAGGACCGGACGAGCCGCCGACGGGCGGCGACATCGCCATCTCGGTCGAGCGGGCGGCGGCCCAGGCGCCCGATTTCGGCTTCTCGCCGGCGGACGAAACGACCTTTCTCCTCGTCCACGGGCTGCTGCATCTGTGCGGCTGGGACGACGCGACGCGGGACGACCGCCAGCGGATGCTCGACCGGGGTCGTGCCCTGCTCGATCGGTTCGCGAAGTTTCCCGCCGACAGTTAGGTCTGCGGCGGGAGACCCAGCATGGCCCGGCGCAGCACGTCGGCGGCGTTCATGCCGGCGCGGCGCTGAAACTCGGGAAACGCCGCCCGCAGTGGGAATTCCTCGCCTGCGGTGAGCGCGCCGGCGAGCGCGATCCGGACCGTTCCTTCGTACAGCCCCTGCTCGACTGGCCGCATCGTGGCGGCGATGCCCATCCCGACCGCCGCGCCGAACGATTGTCCGGCCGCATCCGCCAAT